>DGRU01000192.1 GCA_002390025.1 Lachnospiraceae bacterium UBA4380 | reverse complement strand
CTGTGGAGACCTTCAGGGAGCCCTGTGAGCGTGTATTCTGTCCCTGCCCTGTGGAGGCCTGCAGGGAGCCCTGGGGGCGGGCATTCTGTCCCTGTCCCGCGGAAGACGCGGAACCTGCTGCGGCGGGCTGATATCCGCCGCTGCTCTGCGCTTCCATCTGCAGGACTTTGAGGGCGCAGGTGTACTGAGTGCCCAGGTCGTCGCGCAGGATCTCATAGACATTCCCGTAGGAGCCTTTTCCGAGTTTCCTGGAAATACGCCAGTTGGGCCAAACAGCAGACAGCTGCTTCTGTACGTAAGTGATTTCGTAATCCATGTGATCGGTTTTCCTCAATCTTTTATACTATGCCGGAGAGTGGCGGTGCAGATTGAAATAAGGCTGCCGGCCGTCGTTTTTACTCTTCTTTTTCGACAAACCAGACATTCAGATCCGTCTCCGTCTCGGGGATGCCCTCAACCCAGCCCAGATTGCTGTACTGCCAGAAGGTGAAGTCATAAGGGGACTCGGGCGGAAGACCGTAGTCGGCATACCAGATGATGCTGCCCTTGAGACGGGACATATCCAGAATGTCGGTCTCCGTGGAACAGTTGGCGTAGATGGCGGGAGTGAAGCCTGCTTTTTCCACTGTTTCGGAGAAGGCAACGGCATTGTCGGTGAACTGTTCGCCGCTGATGTAATTGATGCGGGCGTAATAGTCTTCTATGACGATCTCGGGATCAAACACGACGGGAAGGGTGATCTCCACGCCGCTGTCTTTGATGACGTCGAGGCAGAGCTCCGCCTCCTCCCGAGCCTCTTCCTCGGTGATGGCCTGTGAAAAGACATAGACTCCGACGTCCAGACCGGCCTTTTTGGCGCGCCTGATATTCTTGATGGCTCTGTTGTCCCTCTGCAGGTCTCCGGTGTGCATGGTGCGGTGGCCGGCGCGCACAAAGACGAAGTCATAGCCCGCCTTCTTTACCTTCTTCCAGTCGATCGCGCCCTGGAACTCGGATACATCGATCCCGTTGCGGATGGTATACTCTTTGTCACCTTCGTAGCGCAGTTTTCCGGATTCGTCATAGCTCAGATATTTCCAATTGTAGTTGTGCAGGGGAAAATTGACTGTGAAGTCGCGCATGTGCCAGTTTTCCCAGGCCCTGATATATTTTTTCTGAAGTTTTGTGGGAGAAGAAATCTCTTTTTCTTTCTTAAAAATATCTTTTTTGGCAGACTCTTTTTTTGGATCTTCCTCTTTGGATTTCTCCTTTTGAGGATCCTTTTTTGCAGAATCCTCTTTTGCGGATCCCTCTGTTTTGGCGGCGGATGCGCCTTCGGCACTTGTTTGGGCCTTGCCGGCGGTGCCGGTTTCTGCCGCGGGCGCTTTCTCTGCAGCAGTGCCGCCGGTGCTCTTGTCTGCGGGCTTTGCTGCCCCTGCTTCAGAGCTGCCTTTGTCTGCCTGGGGACTGCTGCCTGTCTCCCCGGAGATGGTGACGGCAGAGGGGTCCGCCTTGACGACGGTGGATTCCTCTTTCCCGTGAAGGATGGCAAGGATGCTGTCCATCCCCAGCCAGTTGTAGAGGCGGGTCCGCATGCTTCCGGAGGGGGCTTCCTGCGCGGCAGTGCTGCCGTCCGGCCCTGTCTGATCCGACGGGGACGCGGGGCTGAGGATGACAAAAACTCCGCATGCCAGGAGCAGGCAGAGGAGGATGATGATCGTGATGGTGCAGGCACGGCGGGAAATCTTCTTGTCTCCCGTAGTATTTGAATGATTCTTCATCACAGTTGATTCTTTCGGGGTGTTTTCGCCGGGACGAAAACCAAAAAGGATTCAGCGAGTGACTATGCGCGCAGCAATTCCTCTTATTATAATTGTTTTTATATGATAGAGCAAATTCTTTAACTGCAGTCTGCCCCTGACAGGGCATGCATATGCACCGTTTTTACTCCGTTTTTATCCTTCGGCCGGCGGCCTGTGAAAACCGGATTGCAGGAAGCGCGGTGAAAAGCGTATAATGAAAAAACAGGAGATTTTGTGCGGATCCTTCGCGGAGGAAGCCGATTGCAGAGGCATCTGCCCATATGGTGAGGAGAACGTGATCAGATGAGTTCAACAAAAAAGAGCAATCTTGAAAAAGAAAAAGAGCGTCTCGAGGCGCTGCAGAACAGGGAAAAGAAATTTCTGGCAGGTATGTACGGGGATTTTTTCGGCGGCAGGATCGATGACCTGGAGAAGAAGGGCAGAGAAGTCGCGTCCAGGGCCTCTTCGAAGGTATCCGGGTCCTCTTCAAAGGCGGATGAGCTTATGAACCGCCAGAAAGACATGTCCTCCCGGCTCAATGAGCGCACGGATGCCCTGCGCCGGGCGAATGATGCCCTGCGGGAGGTGCAGTCTCTGCTGGACAATCCGCTCTATAACGGGATGCCGTCTCTGACAGGAAAAGGCACTGGTTCTGTCTCCGGCACGACCGCGGGCACAGGCGGCGCGGGCAGTGAGATCGATCCTTCGCTCATGGCCGGGTCGGACGGGGATCTCTTCACGGAGTTTGCAGGGAATACGCCCGGTACCGCGCAGGCAGGTTTCGCGCCGGGCAGGCAGGAGACGGCCGCTGCGGGGCAGGTAAAGGAAGAAAAAAAGGAGCCGGAGACGGATCCCATGGAGGAACTGGACGCCCTGATCGGCCTCTCCAAGATCAAGCACGATGTAAAGGAGCTCGCTGATTTTGTCAAGATCCAGAAAATGAGGAAGGACGGAGGCCTCAAATCCGTTCCGGTCTCCCTCCACCTGGTGTTTACCGGAAATCCCGGCACAGGCAAGACGACCGTGGCCCGGATCCTGTCCCGGATCTACAGGCAGATCGGCGTATTGAGCAAAGGACAGCTTGTGGAAGTGGACCGGTCCGGTCTCGTCGCCGGCTACGTGGGGCAGACCGCGATCAAGACCAGCAAGAAGATCGAAGAGGCCAAGGGAGGCATCCTTTTTATCGATGAAGCGTATTCGCTTGCGCGCAAGGACGATACCTTCGGGCAGGAGGCGATCGATACCATCCTCAAGGCCATGGAAGACAACCGCGAGGACTTTGTCGTCATCGTCGCAGGTTATACCGGGCCCATGGAGAATTTTATCAACAGCAATCCCGGCCTGAAGTCCCGCTTCAACAAATACATTGAATTTCCGGACTATACCATAGACGAGCTCATGGGTATTTTTGACATGAACTGTAAAAAATACGACTATGAGACGGACGAGGCGGTCATGGCGCAGATCCGCGCCATGATCGTTCAGCGCAAACTCGGGGCACTTGAAAACTACGCCAATGCCCGGGACGTGCGCAATCTCTTTGAGGAGATCATCACCAACCAGGCCCGCCGCGTCGCCGCCATGGAATCTCCCACCCAGGAGGATATGAAGAAGATCCTCCTTGAGGACCTGGAGGAGACCGCCGCACAGGACGCGCAGGAGGCCATGGAAAAAGCCGGGAAAATCGAAGCAGCCGGGAAAACGGAAGCGGAAAAGAGCAGCGCAATGGAACCGGCTCCGGATGCTGCAGAGGCGGACAAACCCGCCGGCGCAGAGCCCGCGCAGGATGAGAATTAACAGAAAGTCATAACAGGAGAGGGGAGGTAAGTAAATGAAAATAGGTATCATCGGAACCGGTTTCATCATCACAGAGGCACTGACAGCCATGTCAGAGGTGCCGGCAATCGAGCTCAAGGCCATTCTTGCCCGCCCTCACAGCATTGAGAAAGGACGCGCTTTCGCGGAAAAATTCGGGATCGGCAGGGTCTATACGGATTACGATGAACTGCTGGCGGACCCGGACATCGACACGGTCTATGTGGGAATTATCAATCTTGTTCATTATGAATACGGCAGGAGGGCCCTCCTTGCGGGCAAGGATGTCATCATGGAAAAGCCCTTCACGACACTCACCGCCCATGCCCAGGAGCTGGCGGATCTGGCCAGAGAGAAGGGACGCTTCATTTTTGAGGCCGTGACCAACCGCAGCTGCCGGATCATTGAGCGCATGAGGGAGCTCCTCCCCGAGATCGGCCGCATTCGCATGGTACAGGCCAATTACAGTCAGTATTCCAGCCGCTACGACAGGTATCTCAAGGGAGATGTGGCCCCGGCCTTTGATCTTGCGGCCTGCGGCGGCACACTCTACGACCTCAATGTCTACAATTTCAACATGGCCATTGCTCTGCTGGGCGAGCCCGAAGAGGTGAAATATTACCCCAATATCGGCTTTAACGGCGTGGACATCTCCGGCCTGGCAGTCCTGCAGTACAAGGATTTTGTGGGCGTGCTGGCCGCCGCCAAGGATTCCGACAGCCCCTGCCATTTTACCATTCAGGGCGAGAAGGGCTGGATCCAGGTCCCCGGAAAGCCCAATGAGGTGGAGAGGCTGCGCTGGTGCATCAACAAACAGGTTGAGGAGTTCAATCCTCCCGCGGACAAAAACCGTATGGTGCAGGAGTTCCGCAATTTCTCCCGCGCCGCCGCGGAAAATGACCGCGCCTTCATGGAGCGCGAACTGGAGACCACTCTGGCTGTCATGCGCACCATCGAGCGCGCCCGCCTCGGCGCAGGCATCCCTTATCCGACAGATCAGGTCTCTAAAGATTGATTATTTTCAAAATTTGCCCCTAGTGGCAGGCATCGCGGGACTATTCCCGCGATAAAACAAATTCCCTTCTTTTAGCGTATCCCATGAATGAAATCACAGGCATTGCGCAATGAAGAAGATGAAGACTACAAGACTAATAGTACGAGGTAGCTGATTTGGATAAACGAATCCTCCAAAGGGCGGAGCCCTATCTGAAAAATCTGAAGTTCACCGGCAGAGTGCTGGGCAGGTCTATGAAAAAAGCTGCCGGACTCTGTGCGCAGGGGGCGGAAAACATTATCAAAGACACAATAACGAGAGCAGCCGGCAACGATCAGAGTGATTCGGGAGACAATTCCGGAAGTCTGACCGGGGAGGGCAGAAAGAACTACGCCGTGATCACCGGAGCAAGCTCCGGCATCGGCCTGGAATTTGCCAGGCGCCTTTCCCTGGAGGGCTATCCGCTGATCCTGATCGCACGCCGCCGCGACCGGCTGGAAGCCCTGCGCAGGGAACTGGGAACGGAATGCCTTCTGCTGCCGGCAGATCTGGCAAGGCGCGAGGACCTGATCCGTCTGTGCGAGGACCTGGTCGGCCGCCGCATCGATGTTTTTATCAACAATGCGGGCTTTGGCGTCAGCGGTCCCTTTATGGCAAGCGAAGTCTCCCGGGAAGTCGGCATGATCGACGTCAATGTGACTGCCCAGCATGTCCTGTTTAAATACATCCTGCACCGCATGGAGGCAGAGGGAGGGGGCGCCATTCTCAATGTCGCGTCCTCGGCAGGCCTGTTTCCGGCCGGCCCCTACATGTCCGGCTACTATGCCACCAAGGCCTATATGACCAGCCTGACCCGGGGAGTAGCCGAGGAACTGCGCCAGGCAAAATCTCCCGTCTACGTGGGATGCCTCTGCCCCGGCCCCGTCAATACGGAATTCAATGACGTCGCCAATGTTTCCTTTGCTCTGCCGGGCATCTCCCCGGAGGAATGTGTCGACTATGCCCTCCGCATGATGGCGCGCAGACAGACCGTGATCATTCCGGGACGAGAGATCCGTGCCGCCGTCATCGGCCAGCGCCTGCTGCCGACAGCACTGACCGTGCGCATCACCGCCGCCCAGCAGAAAAAGAAAATGTCCGCACCTGAACAGAAACCTGCCGCAGGAGCATTCCATTTTGAATAGTTGACTTGGGGGTTGACAGGGGGACGGTTCTGGTTGACAGGGGGACGGTTCTTTTGACACCTTGACATGTCAAGGTGTCAAAAGAACCGTCCCCCTGTCAACCAGTCCCCCTGTCAACCCCTGAAAAAAACCACCGCCAGCCTGTATGTATCCGGCTGGCGGTGGTTTTTTATGATCCGGCGGAGACAGAGAACTGTCCCCTGTTACTTACTTGATCACAAAGGATCCTACATAGGTGTTGTTTGCCGGCATGGGCACGGTGCAGAAGACACCGTTGCGCTTGCGTCTTGTGACAATGCGGACGTAGTACCTCGTATTCTTCTTGAGAGGGCTTCCTCCGCATTTATTGATCACTGCGCTTGTTGATGTTGCTTTCTGGGAAGTGGACTGATACCAGTACCACTTTCCGTTGGGATTTGTTGTGATGAATACATTGTAGCCGTTGCAGCCGTAGATGATGTTCCAGCTGACATTCATCTTCAGGTTGTTCCCTGAGCTCGTGTTCCTGGTGGTGAGCTTTGCGGGTGAAGGGGTGATGTATTCAATGTTGGACCAGGGGCCGAATTTGCGCTGGCCGTTCTGCATGTAGAATGCCCTGACCTTCATCTGGCTAACGTGCTGGGGATGGACCGTGCAGTCGCGGTAGAGGACATTGGACTTCACGATAGTCGAGCTTGCATGTGATCCGTCTGTCCAGGACAGAAGTGTCTGATAGCCGTCTGCGCCCTCTGTCTTCTTCCAGCCGATCCGGCAGCCTGTGTACTTGGAGTTGTTCCATTTGATAAAGTGGCAGTTGCCGGGTTTTTTCAGGACTTTGTTGACAGTGATCTTAACAGTCTTTGAGCCTGTTTTATAGTTTGCTGTCTCCGCGGCCTTGACTGTGATGGTGACAGTGCCTGCCGCCTTGCCGGTCACGGTACCTGCTGTGTTAACGGTTGCAATTTTGGCGTTCGAGGATGTGAAGGTAAACTTGGGGCTCTCCTTCGCTCCGCTGGCTGTTACCTTTGTGGTCTTGCCGACGTCGATGCTTGCTGCCGTCGCCTTGACAGTGAAGTTCTGGTCTGCCTTCGTTATATTGAATGTGGCAGAAGTTGTTTTTTCATAATTCCCTTTACCGGTAATAATAACTGTCGCAGTTCCTGCATTCGTGTTATTGACGTAAGAAACATCATAGTCTGTCCCTTCTGTGAGTGGTGTGGAGTCAATCTTCACAACAGGTGTCGGCTTCTGCTCTTTGCCGTTGTAAACCAAATCGGCGATTGGATCAACTTTAGCAGTCTCAATGGATATTTTGTCACTGATGGTAAATTGAGCGCTCTTTGTACCGGTGTAGTTGCCGATACCGGTGATGGTCACGGTGGCTGTGCCTTTGTCCGTATTATTGCTGTAGGCAACGGTGAAGTCAGTATCTTTACTAAGAGTGGTATCACCGAGGGTAACGGTTACTTCGGGCTTCAGTGCGCTGCCGGTGTAGGCCATATCAGCGATATCTGCCACAGAGGCATCTTCGATGGAGGCAGGATTGATGGTGAACTCTGCAGTGGGAAGCGTTCCGGTGTAGTTACCCTTGCCGGTGATGGTCACAGTGGCCTTGCCGGCATTAATGTTATTGCTGCAGGAGACTGTGTAATCTTTCTCATACTCGAGTGTTACGGAACCGACCTTGACAACGGGAGTCTGTGTCTGCGCACTGCCGTCATAAGTCTTGTCAACAATACCTGTCACTTCGGCATCTTCGATGGAGGCAGGATTGATGGTGAACTCTGCAGGAGCCGCGTTCCCGGTATAGTTGCCTGTGCCGGTGATGGTCACTGTGGCCTTGCCGGCATTAATGTTGTCGCTGTAGGAGACAGTGTAATCTTTCTCATTCTCGAGAGTTGTGGAACCGACCTTGACAACGGGTGCCGGCTTATGTTCCTCGCCATTGTAGGTCTTGTCCTCGAGCCCGGTCACATCGGCATCTTTGATAGATGCGGGATTGATGGTGAACTCGGCAGCGGGAGCAGTTCCGGTATAGTTGCCGATACCGGTGATGGTCATGGAAGCCTTACCGGCATTTGTATTATCTGAGTAGGAGATCGTGTAGTCAGTACCTTCCGTGAGCGTTGCAGAGCCAAGCTTGACAACAGGTGTCTGTGTCTGTGCACTGCCGTTGTAAGTCCTGTCTTCAATGCCGCTCACAACGGCGTCCTTGATCGAAATACCTGTCACAGTAACTGTGACCGTGATTTTGTTGGACTGACTGTAGGTATCCGTTGCCTCGGCGAAGATTGTGATCTTTGCGGTGCCGACCCTGTTGGCAGTGACTTTTCCGGTGCTGTCCACGGAAGCAACGGAAGAGTTGCTGCTTGTAAAGCTCAGCTTGCCCTGAGCGCCGCTGACGGAGATCGTGCCGCTGCTTCCGTAAGGAAGGGACATTGTTTCATCCGCAGAGATGGTCTGTTTTTCGAGATCACCTACAATGACGTTGAAGAAAACATCTTTGTGATTGTCGTACTTGTCATAGACACGGCAACGATAGGTCTTGTCTTCTGTCAGGGGGTCTGTTGTATACGAATCGGTTTTTTCTCCGCTGATGTAATCATAATAGTAGCCATCCTCTTCGGAATCATATACCTGCCTGGCCCAACTATAACTCAGGCCGTCTGCATCATCTGCCGATACAATGGCTTTCAAGGCAGCCGTCTGACCGGTTTGGATCCTGATATCCGCAGTGTCGGAATCTGCTGATCCGCCTTCCGGATAAGCAGTCAGATGATTCTGGACGTAAATATTAAAATACAAGGAATCGTAATTGCCATACTGGTCTTCTACGCTGATATAGTATTGTTCGTGATCATGGATAGGATCTGTTTGACAATTCAAAGGGGAAGCGGGGTTAACCCTGTCACCACTGCCATCAAACCAGCTGTATTCAAGCTGGGTCTGATCATCAGCCTCCAGGGCTGCCTTTAAATCAGCAGATTCACCATAAGGGACATATATATCTACAGACGAGGAATCTTTGTCTTTATCCTTCGGATAGACATTCAGATGGTTCTGCACATGAACGTGGAAAGAGGCACGATCCCAGTTGCCGTACTGGTCAGTAACCTGTAATTCATAACGCTGCCGGTATTTGACCGATTCGATTTTGAAGGAAGCAGTGTTGTTTCCCTCAATTAAATAGTCGTAGTTGTCGCGCCATTCGTAAGTGAGCTGGGTCTTATCATCGGCATCTACTATTGCGTTCAATTCAAGTGAACTGCCGTAAGGAACATAAATATCTGCCTCATAAGAATCTTCAGATTCTCCTTCCGGATAAACGCGCAGGTGGTTTTCTGCGTTGACATAGAAAATTACGGACTCCTTGTTGCCATATTTGTCTTTTACATAGCAGCGGTAGTTCTTTTGTTGAGTAACAGCGTCAATGTGATAGGTATCCGAGACAGCACCGGCAATCGGATTTGAGAGATCCCAATCATCCAGGTAATACCATGTGTAGGTGATTTCGCTCATATCATCGGCGGAGGCGATGACTTTCAGATCTGCAGCTTCACCGGGGGTGACAGCTACAGTCTTTAGCCGACTATTATCTGTCCCCTCTGCATAAGCGCGCAGATGATTTTCTGCGATGACATTAAAATAAGCCTGTCTAATGTTGCCATATGGATCTTCCACATCAAGTCTGTAAGTATTACTGGATGTAACGGAATCAATTCTGTAAGTAGATTGATAGTCCCCGTCAACAGGCTTATTGTCTATATACCATTTATAAGTGAGGTTTTCAGTCTCATCGGCGGAAACGATGGCTTTCAGATCAAGAGGCTGACCGGGTGCAGCATGAAGCGTTACCTCATAACCTCCCTCTCCTTCTCCGCCTTCCGGATATACTGTCAGGTGGTTTTCTACATAGAAAGTAAAGTAGACAGAAGAACTGTTACCGTAAGGGTCAGAAACCTTGAAATAATAGTAAGTTCTTTCTGTAATAGGGCCGACCGTGCAGGAAGTGGTACCGGCGCCTTCGACGGGATTCCCGTTGTCATCTGTCCATTCATAGGTGAGCCCTTCCATATCGTCGGCAGATACAGTGACGTTCATTTCGGTAGATGTATTGGGGGCAATCCCAAGATAAAGATTGTCAGTCTTCTGGGTTTTACCGTCTTCTGTATATGTTGTATATGCCTCCAGGTGGTTCTGTACACGGATATTAAAATAGACAGAAGCCGAATTGCCATACTGGTCGCGGACAGTGAAAGTATAGTTTTCCATCTTCGTGACAGGTCCGATAGTGCGGGAGGTGTCAGATGCGCCTTCGACGGGATTGCCGCTGGAATCTGTCCATTCATAGGTGAGACTGTCCATGTCATCAGCAGTTACGGTGACATTCAGGTCAACGGATTCATTCAGCGCAACATCTATGCTCCTGTCCGTGGTAGTATATTCCGCTTCGCCGTCCTCAGAGTAAACAGTTGTGTACGCCTGCAGGTGGTTCTCTACGCGGATGTAAAAAACGACAGAAATATCATTGCCGTACCGGTCAAAGACACGGAAAGTATAATTTTCGTTCTTCGTGACAGGACCGACCGTGCAGGAAGTGGTACCGGCGCCTTCGACGGGATTCCCGTTGTCATCTGTCCATTCATAGGTGAGCCCTTCCATATCGTCGGCAGATACGGTGACATTAAGCTCAAGAGTTTCCTTCGGGGCAGCATAAACCGTTGCCCACCTGGTCTGATCGCCGTATTTGTCAATTGCGTAAGCATCCAGATGATTCTCTACATGAATATCATAGCGTACATAGGCAGTGTTTCCGTAGGAATCAGAGACGCTGAACTCATAGTTTTCGGATTTTGTGACGGGTCCGATGGTGCAGGAAGTGGTGTCGGCGCCTTCTACGGGATTGCCGTTGCTGTCTGTCCATTCATAGGTGAGGCCTTCCATATCATCGGCGGTTACTATGGCACTCAGCTCAACAGTGCCGTTCGGGGCAACATAAACTGTCGGCCATTGAGTAGTATTTCCGTATTCATCTTCTGCATAAGCGTTCAGATGGTTCTCAATCAAGAGAGTAAAACTCACATTAGTGCTGTTACCATAGCGGTCAGAGACCATGAAATTATACCAATCACTTTGGGAGATGGGACCGACAATGCAGGAAGTGATGCCGGCGCCTTCTACGGGATTGCCGTTGTTGTCTGTCCATTCATAGGTGAGGCCTTCCATATCATCGGCGGATACGGTGACATTCAATTCAATTGTGTCATTCGGAGCAACATGGAACGTTGCCGCTCCCAAATGATCACCGTATTCGTCCTCAGTGTAAGCAGTCAGGTGGTTGTCAACCCGGACGTCAAAGGTGACGGTTCTCTGGTTACCATAGCGGTCAGAGACTCTGAAATAATAATAATTCTGTTGGGTGACGGGTCCGACGGTGCAGGAAGTGGTACCGGCGCCTTCTACGGGATTGCCGTTGTTGTCTGTCCATTCATAGGTGAGGCCTTCCATATCATCGGCGGATACGGTGACATTCAGTGCAGCTGTATTATTCGGAGCTGCGTAAACAGTAGCCCAGTTCGCCGGCTCACCGTATTCGTCCTGAGTGTAAGCATTCAGGTGGTTTTCTATACGGACAGTAAAAAATACAGAAGCCGTGTTTCCATAGGGGTCAAAGACTTCGAGATGATAGGTTTCAGCTTCCGTGACAGGCCCGACAGTGCAGGAAGCGGTATCGGCACCTTCAATCGGATTCCACGCGCTGTCTGTCCATTTATAGGTGAGGCCTTCCATATCATCAGCGGTTACAAAGGCGTTCAGTTCAGCAGTTTCGTTCAGAGCTGTGTAAACAGTTGCCCAGTCAGTCTGGTTGCCGTATTCATCTTCTGCATAAGCAGTCAGGTGATTCTCTACGAGAACAGAAAATGATACATATGCACTGTTGCCGTATTGGTCAGAGACTGTGAAATAATAGCTTTCGAAATTTGTGACGGGTCCGACAGTGCAGGAAGTTGTACCGGCACCTTCAATCGGATTTCCGTTCTCGTCTGTCCAGCTATAGGTAAGATTGTCCATATCGACAGCGGATACGTTGACGTTCAGTTCAGCAGTTCCCCCCGGAGTGACATAAATGGTCTTCTGGGTACTTTGATCACCGTATTCGTTTTCTACGTAAGCAGTCAGATCGTTTTTTACATATACATTAAAAACAATTCGCTGAGAGTTTTTATACTGGTCGGAGACATAAAGATAGTAGGTGTTGGGTTTTGTAACGTGCTCGATGGTGCAGGAAGTAGTGCCGGCACCATCTACCGGATTACCGCCATCGTCTGTCCAATAATAAGTGAGCCCTTCCATATCATCGGCGGTCACAGTGGCGTTGAGCTCAGCAGTCCCGTTTGGAGCAACATAGACATTCCTCCACGTGGTCTCATTGCCCTCATCATCTACTGTATAGGCATTCAGGTTGTTCTCGGCTACAACATGAAAATAAACAACCGCATAGCCGTCGTATTGATCAGTGACTTGTAAACGATAATCTACGGGTTTTGTGACAGGTCCGACGGTACAGGTAGTGCTGTCTGCGCCTTCCATCACGTCCCCGTTCTCGTCATACCAGGTATAGGTGATACCGGTCATATTGTCAGCGGTTACAATGGCTTTCAGATCGACAGTCTGGTTGGGTGCAGCATGAATAACTGTTCTGTCGGTATACTCATCTTCACCTTCCGGGTATGCGTTGAGATGGTTTTCCACATAGATATAAAAATAAGCTGACCAGGAATTGCCGTATTGATCAGTGACATCACAGCGATAAAAGTCATATTCAGTGACGGGGGCTGTGGTGCAGGATGTGGAATTTGCGCCGTCAATCAGGCCGTCGTTGTTTTGCCACTGGTACGTGATGCCGGACATATCATCGGCGGTCACAGTGACATTCAGATCAACAGTCTCATTCAGCGGGGCATAGATGTATTTGCTGTTTTCCCATTCATTCTGGCCTTCGGGGAACACTGCCAGATGGTTTTCGATTTTGACTCGATAATACACAGCACCGTAGTGGCCGTCTTCATCTTGGCAATCACAATAATAAGAACCGCTTTTTTGCGCTTCAAATGTATACGTGCTGGAATTCGCACCTTCAATCGGATTATCGTCGGGATCATACCACTGGTAGCTGATTTCTGACGAAGATTCAGCTTTTACGTCCAGAGATACTGTTTCCCCGGGGGATACTTCCCTGTATTCATCTCCTACAGATTCGTAGGAAAAATATGGTTTCCTGAGATGTACTTTGAAAGAAGTGAGATCGGAGTCCCATGTACCGACTTTGAAATAATATGTTTCTCCCTCGTAAAAAGTCTCGTTGAATCTAAAATTCAAATCGTCGTCATCATCACTGATGCTCATGAGCGACAGACTGGAATCATATAGCTCGGCATAGGTATTGCCGCTGGAAGAAGAGCCGAATATATAATCGGCTGTCTCTTCCGGAGTGAAACGATAGAGAACAAAGCTGTTTCCGTCCGAGAAATCCGCAGTCTTGACATCTCCTGCCTTGATTTCAACATAGTTCGAGAAACCATCGGAATCGGACCATGTATGGGGATCCCGGCCTGTACCGGTTTCGGAACCGGATCCTGAATCGGAAACGGAAGAAGGGTCAGAACCGGAATTCTTGGCGTCTCTCCTGATCGTTTCTGTTTCGTCAGGGGAATTATTGTCTGCCTGATCCTCTTCAGGAGCCGCCTCCTGATTTGAGCCGTTTTCTTCTGTTTCCGATGATTCTGCCTCCTGTGCAGGAACGGCGGCATTGCTTTCATCGGAATCCGCGCCGTCTTCGTCTTCGGTTGCTTCGGTTTCCGCTTCTTCTGCAGACTCTTCCCGGTCATCCTCCGGAAGGTTTTCAGCTGCAGAATCATTATCTTCTTCGGCAGCAGCCTGTTCAGCGGCTTCCGCCTCTGAGGAATCCTTCTCCTGTGACTCCTCCTGGGGTGATTCTGTGTTTTCTGCAGAATCGGCAGCTTCCTCCTGTACTTCGACCGTCTGTACAGTCGCTCCGGTTTCCGCTCCCAGGGCGGTCATGTTCCCCAGGGGCATACAGGTGGAAATCGACAGGGCCGTTGATAGCAGCAGGGCTATCACTTTTTGACTTTTCATTTCCGTCCTCCTTGTAGAAAAAATAACAACTAGTCTTGTATATTATGTACCTTTATCCTGCTAAAACTGCATAACATACGTTATTAATAAGATATTATAGCATCAATCCGGATATGTTGTCTGTGCAATTGCCGTGTGAGCATACAATAATCCGGATCATGGGAAAGGAAACCTTAGTTCCGGCACATGCAGAGGAACTGCACAGCTTGACAGTCTTTATGGCTTGCTGTTCAGGAAAGAAACGTGTAAGATAAGTTGGAAATATTTTTTGCGGCCCAATGAAAACATTGTGCGGCTGAATGTTTGTCTCGGCTCTGTGGTTGCTGATACGGAAACATTTATTGAATTTTGTGAGAATAATCCCCGATTTATCAAAATTGTGTATAAACGAAGCAGAATATCACATATTTAGGGAGTCGAGTTTTTTCTTTAATTATGTTAGAATAACCCATGTATCTTTGTATACTAACATGCTGAGCTGCCGGCGAAGGGAGGTGTGCGCCATGAAGTGGAATCAGATCTTTGCGCAGCTGACCCTCCTGGCCCAGCTGGGTTTGTCCCTGGCCATGCCCCTTCTGATGTGTCTGGCAGGCTGCTACATGCTCTGCACCCGGCTGGGTGTCGGCCTCTGGGTTTATCTCCCGGGCATGATCCTGGGACTCGGCGCGTCATTTATGACTGCCTACAAAGTCTATTTGTCGGTCACCGGGAAGGAGCAGAAGCCGAAACGCGGTGAGAATGAAAAGAACTACAACAGGCATATTTGATCAGGTCTGCAGTGAAAGCTTTTAAAACTGATAAAAGACCTGAAATCATAGAAAGACAGAAACAATATTTATGAAATTACAGAGTGCAGTCAAAAAAGAAACAGTCGCAGTTGCGGCAGGGACGGGCATCGGGTGCCTTGCCCTGATCGCTCTGTTTCTTGTTTTTTATCTTATTTTCCCTGAGTCCTCGGTGAAATTTGATTATCGTGTGGTTCTGGGAGCCCTTGTCGGCGGCGCTGTCGCTGTGGCAAACTTTTTCCTCATGGCGGTCACGGTTCAGAACGTCGTGAATGTCACGAACAGGGATGACGCACTTCGGATGATGCGCGTCAGTTACCGAAACCGCATGCTGATGCGGGGAATCTGGATCGTTATTGCGATTTTCGCTCCGTGCTTCAACTATGCGGCCGGCATTATCCCTCTCTTTATCCCCAGCTTTGTGATCAAGCTCCGGGGGATCCGGATGGGCATCACGGGCAAAAATGCCGCGCCTCCCGTCCAGGCAGGGCCGAATGAAGATGCAGCTGCCGGAGAGACAGCCGGGCAGGAGGCATCCGGACAGGGAGGTGTTTTACAGGAAGAAAACGGACGGGAAGCTGCTTTAAAGGAAGAAACCGGACAGGAGGCAGCTGCCCCGGAGACATAAATAAGCATAAATAAGACAATAAAAAACAGACAATACAAATATCAGAAGCTTTCCGCTGAACCAATGGGAAAGGATATGACCGGTGAAGAAGATAATGGGGGTCTTCATTCACAAGGGAAGATTCGGAACCGGAACAGCGGTTTGCGGCAGTACAGTGAGGCGTGGAACACAGTTCCCGCTGTCCGTACTGTCATAGATCAGCGTAAACAGTCTTTACGTTATAAGTGTGTTTACAAGATGAGACATGAAAAACAATTACTGCAGAAGAGGAGGAGGTGAGATTTCTGAATGGAATTTGACATTTCCGGTGCGAAGATATTCGCGAGAATCCCGACAGGGATCCCGATTCTGGGAGATATCCTGATCACGGAGACAATCGTGGTAAGCTGGATCGTCATGCTTATCATCACGGGACTGTGCATTTTCCTGACGCGCAACTTAAAAGTGGAAAAAATCTCAAAACGGCAGGCGGTCGCGGAAATGATCGTTGAAGCGGCTACCAACCTGGTGCGGAACAATACGGGAGGAACAAAGTTTGATAACCTGATCCCGTTTGTCTCCACGATTTTTGCCACCAGTATTGTTTCGAACCTGATCAGTCTGATCCCGATTTTCCGGAGCCCGACGGCAGACCTGTCGACGGAAGCAGCCTGGGCGATCGTGGTATTCATCATGATCACGGCGAACAAGATCAAGGCCGGCGGCGTCCTCGGCTATCTGAAGGGATTCACGGAACCGATTCCCGTGATGACACCCTTCAACATGCTGTCCGAGCTGGCGACACCTGTCAGTATGGCATGCCGTCACTTCGGCAACATTCTGTCCGGTATCGTCATCAACGGTCTGATCTATGCGGCTCTGGCCATCGCATCCGGCGCACTTCTGGGACTGATCCCCGGCGCGGTCGGCGATTTCCTGAGCAACATTCCGATCCTGAGCGTGGGTCTTCCGGCAGTCCTGTCGGTCTACTTCGACTGGTTCACCGGCGCGATGCAGGCATTTATCTTTACAATGCTGACGATCATGTACATCGCGAACGCCGCGGAGGGTTGAGTAAACAGCGCATCAGAAAACGGCGCAGCTGAATTCTGTTTTCAGCAGATTTGGAACAGAACAGGAGAAAGCTGTCACGGCTTTGGGGGTATGAAGAATAAGATGACAGTTATAAGCCTGTTCCCTGTTCAAAAATGAAATTGGAAAAGACTATCTGTTTTTCAGTAAAAAGTTTAGAAGGGAAAGATGATTTCCCGAAAGGAGACCAAAATGAGTGAAATGCAATTTCTGGCAAGAGGTATCGCACTGGCTGGCTGCGGCATCGGCGCAGGCTGCGCTCTGATCGCAGGTATCGGCCCTGGTATTGGTGAAGGCAACGCGGCAGCAAAGGCTCTGGAAGCCATCGGCCGTCAGCCCGAGTGCAAGGGTGATGTCACCAGCACGATGCTTCTGGGCTGCGCGATCGCAGAGACAACCGGTATCTACGGTTTCGTTACCGGCCTTCTTCTGATCTTCGTCGCTCCCGGCATGTTCATGGGTTATCTGGGATAATACGGCTGCAAGCAGACGCCAAGAGCGTATTGCGCAGAGCCGGACGCTTGCAGCTGACAGCAGCAGGCTGACAGCGGGAAGCGGACAGTCAAAAGCGAAAAGCCAAAATCCATGGAGGAAAGGTATGAATACACAGCCACTGGTTACACTTGTACCGTGGACTATGATCGCCCAGTTCCTGAACCTGATGATCCAGTTGTTCCTGATCAAGAAATTCCTGTTTAAGCCCATCAATGAGATCCTCGAGAAGAGGAGACAGGCGGCGGACAAGGAAATTCAGGATGCCCGTCAGGCAAAGGAAGAAGCGGACGATCTGAAGAACCAGTACGAGTCCGGCATTGCAAAAGCGCGCGAAGAGGCTGCCAGAATCGTGCAGAGTGCACAGAAAGAGGCCCAGGGCCGCGCCGATGAACTGGTGCAGGAGGCCCAGGCAAAGGCCGCCGGCATCAAGGCGCAGGCGGAAGCCGATATCGCGCAGGAGCGCAAGAAAGCAATCAATGAGGTCAAGAACGAGATCGGCGGACTGGCAATGGATATTGCCGGTAAGGTAGTTGAGAAAGAGATCGATGAAGCCGACCACAAGAGACTCATTGATGAATTTATCAAGAATGTAGGAGAGGCATCATGACGACAGCATGGGGTCTTTACGGGCAGAGCCTGTATGATCTGGCTGTTGAGGAAAAGGCCGATGAGCAGATCATGGAGGAGCTGGAGGCGGTCCGCGGTATTTTTGCGGATAACCCCGATTATATTACGCTCCTCTCGGAACCCTCGGTCCCGGTCAAAAACCGTACTCAGCTGCTGGATGAGGCCTTCGGCGGACAGATCCATCCTTATCTGCTGAACTTTCTCAAGATCCTTGTAGAGAAGGGGATGCTGCGCGGTTTTTCGACCTGCTGCAGCACCTACCGCAGATCCTACAACAAGGATCACGGAATCTCCGAGGCGACTGTGATCAGCGCAGTTCCGCTCACTGACGAGCAGGCTGCCGCACTGCAGGCCAGGCTGGAGAAGCTCAGCGGAAAGAAAGTCCTGCTGTCCCGGAAAGTGGACGCAAAGGTCCTGGGCGGCCTGAGTGTCGAGCTCGACGGGAAGCTGTACGACGGAACCGTCGGCGGCAGGCTGGACGAGCTCCGCAGGAGGGTCACAGAAACCGTACTTTAATATCCAATATCATTTTCCAATATCCGTATTTTTCTGAAAACGGAAAGGAAGGATAGTTAAAGTATTTAACCGGACATATCTATACCTATTTACATACATAGAGGAATAGCAATGGAATTAAAACCAGAGAAGATTTCCCAGGTGATCCGCAGTCAGATCAAATATTATGAGAATGCGATCATCCAGAACGAGACCGGCACTGTCCTCACAGTCGGTGACGGTATCGCCAGGGTCAGCGGGCTGGTGAACTGCATGGCGGGCGAGCTGCTGGAATTCGCAGACGGCACGTTCGGCATGGCGCAGAACCTCGAGGAGAACAGCGTCTCAGCCGTTCTGTTCGGAGAGGACACAGGTATCAGCGAAGGACAGACTGTCAAGCGCACCGGCCGTGTCGTTTCCGTTCCCGTCGGCGAGGCAATGATCGGACGTGTTGTCAACGCGATCGGACAGCCGATCGACGGCGCAGGCCCGATTGAGACCAGTGAGTTCCGCGCGGTAGAATCCCCCGCACCCGGCATTATTGACCGCCAGCCGGTCAAAGAGCCCCTGCAGACAGGTATCAAGGCAATCGACTCCATGATCCCGATCGGCAGAGGCCAGCGTGAGCTGATCATCGGCGACCGTCAGACAGGAAAGACAACGATCGCCATCGACACCATCATCAACCAGAAGGGCAAGGACGTCATCTGCATCTACGTCGCGATCGGCCAGAAGAGATCCACCGTGGCCGGCCTGGTCTCCGACCTGCGCGCCGCAGACGCCATGTCCTACACCATCGTTGTTGCGGCGACAGCTTCCGAGCCTTCTCCGCTGCAGTTCATCGCTCCCTATGCGGGCTGCGCGATGGGCGAATATTTTATGCACAAGGGCAAACACGTCCTCATCATCTACGATGACCTCTCCAAGCACGCGGTCGCTTACCGTGCGATCTCCCTGCTGATCAGAAGGCCTCCGGGACGTGAAGCATATCCCGGCGACGTCTTCTATCTGCACTCAAGACTTCTTGAGCGTGCTGCCAAGCTCTCTGATGAGCTCGGAGGCGGCTCACTGACAGCCCTTCCCATCATCGAGACACAGGCGGGCGACGTCTCGGCCTATATTCCGACCAACGTCATTTCCATTACCGACGGACAGATCTTCCTTGAGACCGAGCTGTTCCACTCCGGTATCATGCCTGCGATCAACCCCGGTATCTCTGTCTCCCGAGTCGGCGGCAATGCCCAGATCAAGGCTATGAAAAAGGTTGCCGGTACACTGAAACTGGTCTACTCCCAGTACAGAGAACTGCAGAGTTTCGCACAGTTCGGTTCCGATCTGGATGAGGACACCAAGTCCCGTCTGGCCCAGGGTGAGCGTATCGTCGAAGTCCTCAAGCAGGGCAAGAACGTGCCGTGGGAAGTCCAGAATCAAGTCGCGATCCTGTACGCAACCGTCAACGGCATCCTCAAGGACGTCGAGGTGGCGGATATTGCCGACTATCAGGAACAGCTGAACAGACGCCTGTCTCAGGATCCCGATGGCATCGCCGTCATGAAGGCGATCCGCGAGACCGGTGCTCTCAGCAAGGAAGACGACGAAAAGCTGAAATCCGTGCTGGAAGGCTTTACAAAGAGCTTTATCGCAGCCAAAAGCGCAGGAAACAGCCAGGGCAGCCTGGCATAAGGAGCGCACAGTTCCTTTCTAATGGAGGATAATAATGGCAGCTGCTAATATGAAAGCAGTCAAGCTGCGGATCAAGAGCGTTCAGAATACCATGCAGATCACCAAGGCCATG
>DGRU01000166.1:15024-16436 GCA_002390025.1 Lachnospiraceae bacterium UBA4380 | reverse complement strand
TTAGTATCAGGCGAAAAGCCTTGAGTACGAATAAACATGATATATTTTGGAGCCATTTCCATTAGCCTGAAAAAGGTATAACGCTCCGCCGATAGCGACGACAAAATGAGCCTTGCAGAAAGCAGCAACATATGCTGCCGAATGCAGGGCTCTTTTTCTATTGGGTCTGCCGGAGGGTGTCAGGGGGACGGTTCCTTTGACAACAATCGGGACAAAAGCTGACAGAAGAACCACTCCCGATACCACGGCAAAGCTGACAGAGGAACCGTCCCTCCGGTACGTCGGAAAAGCTGACAAAAGAACCGTCCCCCTGACAGAGGACACGGAGAAAGTGTCAAAGGAACCGTCCCCCTGACAATCCGATCTCCGCCAGATATTTCTCCCGGTAGATCTTTCTGTAACCGGTGGGGGAGACCCCTTTCGCTCTGCTGAAAAGGCGGCTGAAGTACATGGGATTGTCATAGCCGACGATCGAAGCAATGTTGCTGATCGAATCATCCGTGGTCTCCAGAAGGGTCTGCGCGTTCCGGATCCGGGTCTGGAGGATGTACTGCATGGGCGATGTGCCCGTGGCACTTCGAAAGCTCCTGGTGAACCAGCTGGTGGACATGCTGCGGGAAGCCGCGTACTGTTCGATGCTGATATCTTCGTTATAATGCTCTTCGAAATAATGTCTGGCGCGGGACATCTCGTCCTGGATGAAGCCGGAGATCCGGGGGATACTTTCTGTCATCCGCCGGTGTATGGTCAGCAGCAGTTCGCGGAAGAGGCAGACCAGCATTTCCTCGTAACCCCACGAGCACTTTACCAGTTCGTCCCGCATCCTTCTGAACAGGTCCTCGTAATCGCGGGAGATGCCCGTGTGAAGGATATAGCCGTCCAGAGGAATCTCATAGTGCCTCAGGATGCTGCGGACTTCCCGCCCTGTAAAGTGGACAAACCACACCTGGGTCCTGTCTTTGCCCAGATAATGATATTTCTGCTGCTGCTTTGGCTGATACAGCACCATGTTGCCGGCGGGTACGATGACTTCTTTCCCGTCGAAGAAGAAATGTCCTTCCCCGGCTGCTATATAAATGATCTGCCAGTCGACCCTGCCTTTTGGCCTCCAGGTAGGGAGCAGCGGTCTGGTGTACAGTTGATAAGTTCCTGCGCTCAGAATGCGCAGGGGTTTTTTCTTTTCCTTAAACGGTACTCTGGAATGAAACAGATAACCGGAATTCACATACATGTCCTGCACGGGGGCGCCTTTTTCGTTTTTTTGTTCTGATGTTTTTCTGTCTGACTTGTTCTGACCTGACATTTCTTTTTACCTGTAAAAAGTTCTTCTTACTTTCCCTGTGAATCGTTTTTATTATTCATATACTGCAAAAGTCCGAAAACTATCTACTGCAAAAGTTCGAAAACTATAT
>DGRU01000166.1:0-14979 GCA_002390025.1 Lachnospiraceae bacterium UBA4380 | reverse complement strand
GTTCGAAAACTATATACTGCAAAAGCTCGACAATTCTATGCTGCAGAAGTTCGAATAAGCGGCTGCGCGGTATTTCGCCGCGCGGAGCGTTCGGATTTTACGCTTCCGGTGCAGCCGGGAAGTCCTGGCATGACGATTTTCTGACAGGATTTCGGGATACCTACATTCTATTAAATTTCCCCTTCCGATTTCCACATTTACTTCCTTCTTTATCCTTTTGTGCAGGTTTTGTATCGAATCGTTCATATGGTTTGGAATCCTTTTTCGATATGCTTTTTTCAGGAAAACGGCATAAATCACTGGCACAAATAATGTGAAAGGAGGTTCAAAAATTGATCGTACCGAGACTCTATGAGGACCTCTCTGTCCTTCACCAGAATACCATGCCGGACAGGGCTTATTATGTTCCTTCGTCCGCTCGTGGTGACAGGCTGGCCTGGCACAGGGAGAGTTCGGATCGTCTGCAGATGCTGAGCGGGTGCGAATGGCGCTTCGCCTGGTATCCGAGCATCCATGATCTGCAGGATCATTTTTATCTGCCGGACTATGAGCCCGGCAAGTGGTGGAAAAAGGAAATGGTGCCTTTCAGCTGGCAGATGCGGGGATATGACAGCCCCCAGTACACCAACATCCGCTACCCTTTTCCTTTTGATCCTCCCTATGTCCCCCAGGACAATCCGTGCGGGGCCTACCTCCACCATTTTGAATGGCACAAAAATCCAAAAGCCCCCTGCACATTCCTGAACTTTGAGGGAGTGGATTCGTGTTTCTATGTCTGGCTGAACGGGACCTATGTGGGCTACAGCCAGATTTCCCACCACACGTCGGAGTTCGATGTGACAGAACTCCTTCAGGAGGGCGGCAACCTGCTGGCGGTCCTGGTCCTGAAGTGGTGCGACGGCAGTTACCTGGAAGATCAGGACAAGTTCCGCTTCTCAGGCATTTTCAGGGACGTCTATCTCCTGCACAGGCCTGCGGACAGGATCGAGGACTATGTCATAGAAACAGATCTGTCCGACGATTTCCTGCGCGCCGATCTGAAGATCCGCTTTTTCTTCAACAGAAAGCCTCTTCCGGTCAGCCTGACCCTGATCGGTCCCGACGGGTCCGGAATAGTGTATCAGGACACGCTTCGTCCGGGCAGGGAGGGAGACCGTGACGAGGTGTCCGGACTTCGCACAGAAAGCGTCACCATCCCGGTCGACCGGCCGGTCCTCTGGAACGCGGAGGATCCGAATCTCTATACCCTGGTCATTGATACCAAAAAGGAAGTCATTACCGAGAAAGTGGGCTTCCGCAAAGTCGAGGTCAAAGACCTTGTCCTGACCCTGAACGGATTGCCCATCACCTTCCGCGGCGTCAACCGCCACGAGTCGGATCCGGTGACCGGCGCGGTCTGCAGTCTGGATCAGGCTCTGAAAGATCTGAACATGATCAAGGCCAACAACTTCAACGCGGTCAGGGCAAGTCACTATCCCAATTCACCCTGGTTTTATCAGCTCTGTGACGAACTGGGTCTCTATGTCATCGACGAAGCTGACAATGAGAGCCATGGAACAGGCCCTCTCACATTCACTGAGGAGGATTACACGGAGCGGATGCGTAAGGCACATTTCCGTATTGCGGATAATCAGGATTTCGTCGAGCCTACACTGGACAGAATCAGGTCCATGATCAGCCGCAACCGCAACCGCCCCTCCATTCTGGTCTGGTCCATGGGCAACGAGTGCGGTTACGGCCGCACCTTTGAGCAAGCCCTGCGCTGGACCAAAGAAAACGACCCGACAAGGCTGACGACCTATGAGAGCGCTTTCTATGCCAGTCCGGTCCGGGAGTTTGATGTCTCCAATATCGATCTCTTCGGCCGCATGTATCCCGGATTCAACGAGGTGATGGACTATCTGGACAATGAGCCGGATAAACCGCTTTTGTTGGTGGAATACTGCCATTCCATGGGCAACAGCCCCGGCGATTTCAAGGAGTATCTGAATCTGACGGAAAAATATCCGGCGCTCTGCGGCGGATTTGTCTGGGAGTGGTGCGACCACGCGGTCTACAAGGGAACGGCCGAAAACGGCAAGGCCATATACTGGTACGGCGGAGACCACGGCGAGCTGCAGCACGACGGGAATTTCTGCCTGGACGGACTGGTCTATCCGGACAGGACGCCCCACACAGGTCTTCTGGAATACAAGAATGTTCACAGGCCGCTGCGCGCCTCATACGACGCCGGAAGGCAGATCCTCACCGTGGAAAACCACATGGACTTTACAGATCCCGCCGAAAAGATCAGCGCAGCCTGGACGCTGACCCTGGACGGATCGCAGATCGCGGAGGGACCGCTGGTGATCCCTTCCGTCGCGCCTCATGCCTGCGCGGAGATTCCCCTGGCCTTTACGGCACCGGACAAGGGCAGATGCTTTTTGACAGTCACGTATGTTCTGAAAAAAGAAGCTTTCGGACTCCCTGCCGGGCATGAACTTGGCTTTGACGAGATCCGAATCCCCACTGCGGAGCCGAGGGCTCTGAAGGCAGCCGGGCTTCTGGCGGGTACGGACAGAATCCGGCAGGATACTGCCGGAATGAATGCAGGCCGGGCAGGCGCACAGACAGGAGCGGCTGCAGTACAGACCGGGATCGCAGAAAAGCAGGCAGGTGCAGCAGGCACACAGACAGCTGCGGATTCCCGGCCGGCAGCCCCGGGTGCCCTCACGGTGACAGAAACAGAGCGCTGTCTGGTCATTGAGGGAGAAGGCTTCACTTACCGGCTGGATACCCTTTCCGGCCTGTTTACTTCCCTCAAGGTTCACGGCAGGGAGCTGCTTGACCGTCCGATCGATTTCAATGTCTGGCGCGCGCCGACCGACAACGATGCCCCCGGCGCGGATTTATGGAAGCTGGAGCGCCTGGACCACACGGGGACGAGGGCCTATGAGGTGACCTGGAAAACTGTGAAGCCGGCAGATTCGGCGGCGAAAAGGGAAGCAGACGTGGAAATCGTGCCGGAAGCGGTGGAAATCTCGATCCGCCAGTCTGTGGCAGCCATGTCAAACCAGCCTGTCCTGCGGATGAACAACAAAGCCACTGTTTTCGCTGACGGAAGGATCCTCCTGGACGTGCAGGCGGACAAAGATCCGGAGTACCCGGACCTGCCCAGGATCGGACTGCGGCTTTTCCTGTGCGGCAGCATGAAGAAGGTCCGCTATTTCGGCATGGGTCCCATGGAGACCTATATCGACAAACATCATGCCGGCCGCCACGGATACTTTAAGGGGACTGCGGCATCCATGCAGGAGGACTATATCCGGCCGCAGGAGAGCGGAAGTCATTATGACTGCGACTTCGTGACGGTAAAAGGAAAAGGCCTGCGCCTGACAGTGGCTTCTGCGGATGCGGATCCCGACAGCACCTTCTCCTTCAACGCCTCGGTCTACACGCAGGAGGAACTGGAAGCCAAGGGCCACAATTACGAGCTGGAGCCCTGCGGCAGCACAGTCCTGTGCATCGACCATCGTATGGCAGGCATCGGATCACACAGCTGCGGTCCCGAGCTTCTGCCCGAATACAGAGTCTCCGGCGATAGATTCTGCTTCTCCTTTGTACTGAAGCCGGAGGAGATGTGACGCGGTGACGGACAGACGTGCCCGGCCCTCAGGGCTGCCTGTTATGTCGGTTTATCATAGAAATGACGCGGTGACGGACAGACGTGTCCGGCCCTCAGGGCTGCCTGAAATGTCGGCTTATCATAGAGATTTGATTGTATAAAGGGGAAAATGAAATGAAAGATCACAAAGAAAAAACCTATTTGACATGGGTCAACAAGATCGGCTATGGATCAGGCGACATCGCCGGCAATGTGGTGTATGCGCTGCTGTCTGCTTTTGTCATGATCTTCCTGACAGATACCGTGGGCATGAACGCGGGTATTGTCGGCACGCTGATCGCGGTGTCCAAGCTCTTTGACGGCGTCAGCGATATTTTCTTCGGATCCATGATCGACAAGACCAATACAAAGATGGGCAAGGCGCGCCCCTGGATGCTCTACGGCTATTTTGGCTGCGCGGTCTGCCTGGTGGCGATCTTCTGCATTCCTGCTGATATGAGTCCCAAAGCACAGTATGCATGGTTTTTCATCGCCTACACGCTGCTGAACGCGGGCTTTTATACAGCCAACAACATCGCCTATTCAGCCCTGACCGCCCTGATCACCAAAAACAACAACGAGCGTGTACAGATGGGCTCCATCCGCTTCATGTTCGCCTTCGGCACCAGCATGCTGATCCAGACCATTACAGTAGGCCTGGTCGCCCATTTCGGAGGCGGCGCGGCTGCATGGCGTATCGTGGCGATCATCTATGCGATTGTAGGCGTGATCTCCAACACCCTGTCCGTCATGTCTGTCAGGGAACTTTCGCCGGAAGAACTGGCTGAGGGAGAGGAAGTCAAGCTTGCCGAGGGAGAGGAAGAGAAGTATTCCCTGGCGGATGCCTTCAAGCTCCTGATCCGCAACAAGTATTATCTGATGATCTGTGCCTCCTACATCCTGATGCAGATCTATTCCGCAACCCTGAACATGGGCATTTACTATATGACCTATGTCCTCAAAAACGCCAACCTGCTGGGCGTATTCTCGTGGTTTATCAATATACCCATGATCGTCGGTCTTTTGTTCACGCCGGCACTGGTCATGAAGTTCGGCGGAATGTACAAGCTGAACCTGACAGGCTATATCATCGGCACGCTGGGCCGTCTGGGCGTTGTCATTGCCGGATACATGGGCTCTGTGCCGCTGATGCTGGTCTGCACCGCTGTCGCGGCGCTGGGCATGAGCCCCCTGCAGGGCGACATGAACGCACTGATCGCGACCTGCTCGGAATACACCTACCTGACCCACGGAAAGCGCGTGGACGGAACCATGTATTCCTGCACATCCCTCGGCACCAAGCTGGGCGGCGGTATCGGTACCGCCCTGGCGGGCTGGCTCTTAGCCTTCAGCGGCTATGTGGGCGGCGCTGCAACCCAGTCCGCATCCACCATGAGCATGCTGCATATTATGTATCTGTGGATGCCCATGTGCTTCAACCTGCTGATCACGCTGATCCTGACCAGGCTCAACGTCGAGAAAGCCAACGAAGACCTGAGGAGCAAGCTGGCTCATTAACCGGTTTATCAATCGGGAAAATATCCCGGTGCTGATTCATATAAATTACTGGTCTTCTGCAGCAGAATGTCTGAGGAACTGTTTCATGTATATCAATGCTGCGGTATTTTGACCCGGCAGCTTAAGGAGCATATCACGGCAAAAAAGTGCGGTCAGTGTAAACTGGCTGCACTTTTTTTGCCCTGTCGGAAACATATTCAGGCAAAACAGAAAATGAAATCAAAGCAAATCAAAGCGGCTCTCCTCTGTCGTATTTGTACAGCGGCCCATTTGATTGTATAATTCATAGGAGGCCAAAGCAGTAATCGCAGCTGTATATTGTCCATAGCATGGTCCGGCCTCATCGATCCTTTTTCAGCCTCATCGATTCTTTATAAAAGGAGAGAAAAATGGTTAAAATCCTGGCAGACAGCACTTGTGATCTGTCTCCTTCCCTGATCAGCAGATATGACATCGGAATCATACCGCTCTACGTCCACCTTGGAGATAAAGAATATAAAGACGGCGTCGATATCCAGCCTTCCGACCTCTACAAATGGTCTGATGAGCACAATGAGACACCCAGGACTTCTGCGCCCGGCATCGAAGATCTTGAATCCTATCTTGATAAGGACGGCACAGATGAATATGTGATCTTTACAATTTCATCTTCCATGTCCAGCTGCTATAACAACTGTGTTCTGGCGGCTCAAGACCTGGAAATGACAGATCGGGTATATGTCATTGATTCCGAAAATCTCTCCACCGGAATCGGCCTGCAGGTGATCCGGGCCGCTGAACTGGCTGCCGGCGGAATGACCGGAGCAGAAATCGCAGCAGAAAACGGGAAGATCAGGAAAAAAGTAAGAGCAAGCTTTGTGGTCGATACCCTCACCTATCTGCACCGCGGAGGCCGATGCTCGGGCGTTTCGGCTTTTCTTGGCTCGGCACTTCGCCTTCATCCGCGCATTGCGGTCGTTGACGGCGCTATGTATCCCGAGAAAAAATACCGCGGAAAAAGTGCCAGATTCATCATGGACTATGTAACGGATATGGAAGAAGATCTTAAGGCTGCGGTCAGCGACCGCGTTTTTATCACCCATTCCGGATGCGACAGGAAGATTGTCGATGCGGTGAGAGAATACCTGGAAAGCCTTGGCCGGTTCGACGAGATCCTGGAGACGACGGCAGGCGCCGTCATTTCATCCCACTGCGGCCCCGGAACACTCGGCGTCCTGTTCATCGCACAGTGACAGGGGCGACAGGGGCGGGCGGTGACAGGGGGACGGTTCCTTTGACGGGTGACAGGGGGACGGTTCCTTTGACAACTTTTGACAAGTTGTCAAAAGTTGTCAAAAGTTGTCAAAGGAACCGTCCCCCTGTCACCCCCCCTGTCACCGCTGTCACCAAATAGTTTTATAAAGGAGTTTACTATGGGTGCTGACGAAAGAAATATTGCTTCTGAAGTGGAAGCTGTCCTGGACGAATATGTGCGTCCATACCTCGCCTCACACAGCGGGAATCTGACAGTGGCGGGCGTGGAAGGCGGTGTCGTGTTCTTCCGCCTGACGGGGCGCTGCGCGGGATGCGCCGCCGCCGACCAGACCACTGAGGAACTGATCAACAGAGCACTGGTGGAGCATGTGCCGGGCATAAAACGGGCCGTTTTGGCAAACGGCATCAGTCCTGAACTGCTCGAGCAGACAATGGCGCTGCTGCGAGTCCACCCCAGTTTCTGAAAAATCCGGTGTCAAACACAAGATTATTTGTGTTCTAACATTTCCTTAATCTTTCTCTGGTATTCTTCATACATGATCAAAACAAATAAAAAAAGAAGGAGGAATGCCTTATGAGAAAAAGACTGACTGGATTAATTGTTGGAACAATGATGTTTACCCTTATCGCGGGAACAGCCGTTTTTGCTTCTGAAAACAGCAGCGGCGCTTCTGCAAATGCAGCAGACAACCAAAAGCAGACTGTTGCCATGGAGGATGCAGTGAAGACTGCACTTGAGGATGCAAAAGTCGCGGAGACCGACGCAGCCGTTTATAAACAGATCTGGGGATACAGTGATAATGCGGAAATTTATGAGATTGATTTCCTTGTTCCCGGGCAGATGAAATATGAATATGAAATTGCTGCGGATACAGGCGCGGTCCTGGAAAATGACAAGGAAAACTGGGAAGCCGATGATGACCTTGAATATAAGGGCCTGACTCCGGGCAAAAAGGCAGACGCTGATCAAGTGACCAAAGCGCTGGAGGAAGCGGCGGCCGCTGCTTTCCGGGACGCGGGCGTGAATAAGGACGATGTCGTCATTTACAAGCAGGGGACCGATTTTGAAAACGGCCGGGAAGTCTATGTCGTCGAGTTCCTGCAGGAAGGCAGGACAAAGTTCGAGTACGAAATTGCCGTGGCAGACGGCACGATCGTTTTCCGTGAGCAGGAGCCGTGGGAGAAAGAGGATGACCTTGAGTATCAGGGGCTGCTCCATCCCGAGACTGTCCCGGAGAATAAGGGCGGAGAAGAGACCGCTGCGATTTCAAAGACAGAAGCCAAAGAAATCGCCCTCAAGGATGCGGGCCTGTCTGAAAATGATGTGACGATGAAAAAATGCCGCATGGATTATGACGACGGCGCGGCAAAGTACGAAGTGGAATTCCGCAATGCGGACGGATATGAGTACGAGTATGAGATCGATGCGGAAACCGGAAAGATTCTGGACAAGGATGTCGAACTTGATGATTAAGCGGTAAATATCCGTTTTCACATAGATTTTTTACAGGATCGTTTTTCGGAGATTATTTAAGGAAGGGGAGAAATACTATGAGTATTGTATTAAAACGTCTCGGAGCACTCGTACTTGCTGCCATACTGGTTGCGGGAGCGGCTCCTGCAATGAACACGCAGGCTGCGTCCGCTGCGCTTGCAAAGCCGGGAAACTGCAGATTTGTCCGGTGGAGGGAGAAGGACGATTTCGATGACTGTTACATCGCCTGGAACAAGGTCGCCGGCGCATCCGGTTATGAGACGCTTCATTCCTGGACGGACGGCAGCCACGGCAGCTGGAAGACCTGGAACAACAAAACTACCACCGCCCTCTTCAAAGATGTTGAGGATGAACACGTCACTCAGGTAAAAGTCCGCGCCTTCAAGACTACCTCAAAGGGCAGACAGTATGGTCCATGGTCCAACATCGCATTTATTACCCCTTCTCCGGAAGATTATACAAAGAAAAATGTCAGCAGCGGATCTAAAAATCTTCAGGAGAAGATCACCTGGGAAATCATCTACGGAAGCAGCGGATACAACGTCTTTCTGACAACAAACCCCAAAGGAAAATGGTACTGGAACCAGTCCACACCTACTAAGGCCACTGCCCACAGCGCAGTGATCAAAACATACCGCGGTTCCGGCCTGAAAAAATACACCAACTATTATTTTAGAATCGTGACAAGAAGAAAACGTAATGGCGTATTCTGCACCGTTCCCATGCCGGCTGCCGACTATTACACAGGCTCCTTCCGCATGAACTGAGAAGCCGCACCAGGGAGTCTCACCGGACAGCGGTTTCTTTAGATCCGTATCCCGGTGCATTGTGATTCACCCTGGACGGAACACACCGACACCTTGCAAGCCCTGTGCTGTAACGTTTGTTACGGCACAGGGCATTTTTTGATTTCTGGCGGATTTCTATCGATTTCTATCGTTACGTTCTATCGTTATTTCTGTGTTGTTTGATGTGAGATTTCAGGCATGCTATACTATTTAGTGCACATATAGATACCTTTCTGAATGGAAAGCGATAGTCCCGGATTACGACTCCTTCCTGGTGTTTATGTCATTTACAAGTCAAATATACCACTTGTCAGTTTCTTGGGATTCACAGGGTTGTCTGTTGTGATTGGGCTGTTCCGGAAAATAATGAGGGAGAGAATATATGTCAACCACAATACTTGACCGACTTGAAGAGTATGCCCGGCAGGATCCCCTTGCCCCGATCCTTTTTGATGAGACTTATACAAAAGGCATCACCTATCACCGGTTGGATGAAATGTCGGGCAGGGTCTATGCCTGGCTGAAACAGGAAGGTATCGGAAAAGAGGATTTTGTCCTGATCAATCTTCCCCGCGGCGTCCTTCCGGTCATTGCCATGGTCGGAGTATGGAAAGCGGGCGCAGCATGGGTCCTGGTCGAGGATACCTACCCGGCGGACAGGATCCGTTTTATCCGGGAGGACTGCGGATGCAGGGATGAGATCAGTTCTGCAAACTGGCAGGAAATCATGTGCCTGGAGCCCCTTTCCGGACATGTTCAGGCGGCCCCCCATGACGCGGCTTTTGCGGTCTATACTTCCGGTACGACCGGAAATCCCAAGGGCGTACTCCATGAGTATGGGAATCTGGACAGGGCGATCGCCTCAATCCGAGAGGGTGATAGAGTCCTGTTCTCAGAGAGAGACAGTCTTGCGACGCTTTCTCCCCTGAACTTTGTGGCATCCATCATTGTGATCCTGGCTGCTCTGAATGTGTTCCGGGCCAAAAACTACATCGCCTCTTACGAGACCATTAAAAACACGTCTGCCCTTGCAAAGCTTTTTATCACCAAAAAAATATCGATCACATTCCTTACACCCTCCTATGTGCGCATGCTTGGAAATAAAAAAACACCCTTTCTCCGCATGCTCTTTGTTGGCAGTGAACCGGCCAACAATGTATACGTAGAGGGACTGGAACTGGTCAACATCTACGCCTGCTCCGAGAGCGGCTTTGCCGTGGGCTTTTTCAGGATCGACAGATCCTACAGCACCTGTCCGATCGGGCACCCAGAGGTGGATACGAAAATCATGCTCCTCAGGGAAGACGGAAGAGAAGCGGTGGATGGCGAGATCGGCGAGATGTGTTTTGAGGATCCCTATGTGCGGGGATATATCAATCTGCCGGAACTGACAAAGGAATCTTTTATTGACGGATATTTCCATACGGGAGATCTTGCCAGAAAGGATGAGTCCGGCAATTATGTCATTCTCGGACGCAGAGACGACATGATCAAGATCAACGGAAACCGGATCGAGCCCGCGGAGATCGAAGCGGCTTTGAAATCCGTGCTGGGCCTGGACTGGGCTGCCGTCAGGGGCGTGGAAGAGGGCAGCAAGAGCTTCCTGTGTGCCTACTATAAGGAGGATATTTCCTTTGACGCCGATGAGGTCCGAAGTGAGCTGGGCAGGAGACTTCCCTACTACATGATCCCGGCCTTTTTTATAAAAATAAAAGAGATCCCCTTAAAAGCCAACGGCAAGCTTTACCGGAAAGCACTTCCCCTGCCTGACGCGGGAAGCTTTCACAGCGACTACACAGCGCCGGAGACAGAGACGCAGAAGATACTCTGCGGTGCCTTCGAGAAGGCCCTCGGCCTTGAACAGGTCGGCATCCATGATGATTTTTATGAACTTGGCGGGGATTCACTGGCAGCCATCTCGCTGATCACCGAGTGCGAGCTCACCGGGCTCACTTCCTCAGAGGTTTTCCAGGGCAGAACACCTGAAAAGATTGCGGAACTCTATGAGAAAAAGATCGCGCAGAGCGGCGGAAAAACCGCGGAGGAACGGAACGCGGAATCAATCGCCCTGGCGCATCCTCTGACAGCCGAGCAGAACTATATGGTGAATTACCAGCTGTATACGCCTTTCTCCACCATGTACAACCTGTTCACTATGATGAAGCTTGACAAAGAACTCTATGATATGGACCAGGCCTGCAAGGTTATGAAAGAAGTCATCATGACCCATCCCGCCCTCCTGACGACCTACTACTGGAATGAGGACGGTGTGCTGATGCAGAGGTATTCACCCGAAATTTTTGAGGAAATTCATGTAGAGCACCTGACGGAATTTGAACTGAAATATGTAAAGGACACCCTGGTCTATCCCTTCAAGATCATAGGAGGCCGCCTGTACCGCTGCAGGATCTTTGAGACAGAGAAGGCAGGGTATTTCTTTTTCGATGTCCATCACTCGATCTTCGACGGCACATCATTCAAAGTCATTATGGACAGCATTGAAAAAGCCTTCATGGGACAGCCGCAGGAGAAGGATTATTACTATCTGATGCTGCAGGACCGTGAAAACGTCACCCGCACTGCTTTTTATGAGGTGAGCCGCAGATACTTTGAGGAGCGGTATGACGGAATCGAGTGGTCAGAGTACCCCTTTATCGACCACAGGTCCAGGAGCAACGAGATGGGGGAGATCTTTGCGGAGCTGGAGATCGAACAGTCCCGGATGCGGGAAGTGGAGAAGTCTTACCAAATCAGCCGCAACGAGTTTTTTATCGCAGTCGCCGCGCTGGCGATCTCTGTCTACAACAGGAGGGATGACATCAAAATCTCCTGGAATTATCACGGCCGCGAGAGCATGGAGTATATGACTTCCGTCGGACTTTTCTTCAGAGAGCTTCCGGTGGGAATCCGTTTCCGTCCGGAGAGAACGATCCGGGATGTCTTCACGGATGTTCAGGACCAGGTCCGCAGGGGAATCGAGCACTGCTGTTATCCATATGTCGATATCCACGGCGAAGTGGCGATCGGTGAATCTGCCTATCTTCTGTATCAGCAGGATCTGCGCGATACGGACTTACTTGAAGATGCGGGGCTGGAGGTCATCGACGTGCGCCAGAATCAGGCTGCCTCACAGACGATCCTGGATATGGAAGTCCTGGATGGGTCCGACGGGCTTCAGCTGATGATAGACTTTTCAGCCAGTTGGTATGACGAAAAGAGCATGGAGTATTTTGCGCGCATTTTCGCAGGTACGGCCCAGCTGATCGCGGAGCATGACGGACTGGAGGAACTCACGATCAAAGAGATCACGCACAGGATTCAAAAAGAAGTGAGGAGAGAAACTTTCGGAGAACAGGGTTCCGACGAACGCACACTGCTTGGAATGATTGGAGAGACTATCTCGGAGGGTGTGCTCAGACACAAAAATGACAGCGAAGAAACCGCTGATGGACCGGACACGCGCCGCGACGCAGGAGGAAATATCATCTCTGAAAGTCTGCACTGGGGAAAGGAAGCCGTGATCAAAAGCGCGGAGGTTCTGCCTGGGGCAGGCCTGGTCAAAGAAACAGTCCGGGGAGGAGGAACCCTTCTCAGGCATTTTTCCGCAAGGATCAGGAGAAAACGCTGATTGTCGCAGAGGAGACAGGGGAGACAGGGGACGGTTCGGAGGAAGGGGACGGTTCTGTGTCTCCTTTTCCCCAAGAAAACAGGAGACACAGAACCGTCCCCTGTCTCCTCCCTGTCTTCTCCACTAAGGAAGCTGGAGAGCACACCAATGTCTGTTTACAATATCAAAGAATACAGGAAGCAGATGCGGGAACGCATTGGTTTTAACAGGGAACTGACCGGTCAGGACTATGATGCTGTGCTTGCTGTGAAATGCCATAACGGGACTTTTGTGGGATCAGAAAGAGACGGTGTCCGGTCCTACAAAGGCATACCCTACGCAATGCCGCCCGTGGGCAGGCACCGCTGGAAAGCGCCGGAAGCTGCAGCCCCGGATGACGGGATCTATGAGGCCCGCTTTTTTGGAAAATCCTGTATTCAGACAGAGGAGGCTTCGGAGAGGGCTTCCCTGTACGCACAGGGGGAGGATTGTCTGACTCTGAATATCTGGACCTGCTACGAAAACGAAGAATCTTGCGCTGATAAGGCGGTCATGGTCTTTATTCATGGAGGGTCCTACGGCTGGGGAGGCTCGGCCGATCCGCTGTATGACGGGCACAACTTTGTTCAGAGGCAGAGGAATGTGGTCCTTGTCACGATCAATTACCGGATCGGTCTCTTCGGTTTTATTGATTTTTCGGAGGTAAAGGGTGGAGAAGCCTACAGGGAAAGCGGTAATCTGGGCCTGCTTGACCAGATCTGTGCCCTCACCTGGATCCGGCGGAATATCCGCGGTTTCGGCGGAGATCCTGAAAAAGTGACCCTTTTCGGAGAATCCGCAGGAGCCTCCAGTGTCTCGCTTCTGCCGCTGATCGATTCTGCTGAAGGTCTTTTCAAAAGAGTGATCGCAGAGAGCGGGTCGATCGCCTTTACCTACAGCAGGGCGGAGGCCCAGGCACTCACCGCAAAGCTCCTCCGGGAAGCAGGCGCCTCCTGTATGGAGGAACTTATGGCCCTCGATGAAGACCGACTCCGGGTAATCAACCAAAAGCTCAATGACCACAACATTTTCCCGGTGCGTGACGGGATCATCCTTCCGGAGGATCTCTACGGAGCTTATCAGGGCGGAAAAGGTGCCGGGATCGATATGCTGATCGGTACAAATGCGGATGAAACCAGATACTGGATCGGGGAAATGGGGAGCTGGTTCAGGTACTGGTGCGCGGTCCCGGTTTTCGTCCGGAGTATCATACACAGCTTTCACAAGGAGGACAGAGATCTGGCAAAAAACTTTTTAGCCTTCCAGAAAGGCAGTCCTGCCCACAGAGCCACAGAATTTTTCAATGAGCTGGTCTTCCGTGTACCGTCGATCGTTCAGGCTTCCTTGCATGCCGAAAACGGCGGAAATACCTATATGTACTTTTGGACAAAATGTTCCGCCATCCCCCACTACGGCGCCTGCCACGCCGTGGAACTCGCCTATGTCTTCGGCAATATCGGGGAGACGATCTATACAGGAAAAGAGGCGGACAAAGAACTCTCCGATATTGTCCAGGATATGTGGGCGCGCTTTGCCGCAGCCGGGGATCCCGGATCAGAGGAGTTTCCATGGGAGCAATATGTTACATCTGCCGATTCAGCCCGGTCCTCCCGAATGCGGATGACCATGCTGCTCGGGGATGAGATCTGCCTGGTCTCCGATCCGCAGAGGGAGAACCGGATCCTGATCGAGCCGCTCCTTGCCTACCGCTGCAACGGCAATTATGACCAGACCGGAAAGATTATGAACTATCTGAAACGGTCGGCAGCCCGTGCCGCTCTGTCTCTTGCACTGGGCGGTTCAGCCATGTACGGACTTGGCCGGCTGAGATCGAATTTCCGGGGAAAAAGACCGGGTGTATGAGTCACGAGGGACGGTTCTGAAAAACTCATTGTACACAATGAGTTTTTCAGAACCGTCCCCAGTGACTCATCACAACCGTCCCCTGCGACTCACTGTCACGCCCTCGAGAGGCTGAGACAGTGACCAATAACAGAAAAAAGCGTCTCTGTTCAAAAAAGCATTTAAATTTTGGGCAAGATATCTTATTATATAAAAAGGTAATGACAAGACTGCACTTTTTAAAAGGAGATGAGTGCCATGACTATTTCTACACTTCAGAAAGCAAGATATAGCTACAACCCCAAGCTTCCGGGCATGCTGAGAAACGGCATTGCCGAGATCTGCGTCAAAGACGGCGCACCGACAGAGAGCGTCGCGGATCAGGAAAAGATCAAAGCCCTGTTCCCCAATACCTATGGCAAGAATGAGATTACCTTCCAGAAGGGCGCAAACACATCAACACCTAAGAAGCAGGTTGTCGGCGTGATCCTTTCCGGCGGACAGGCTCCCGGCGGACACAATGTTATCTGCGGTCTTTATGATGCACTGAAAGCGACCGACAAAGATAACGTTCTTCTCGGCTTCAAGGGCGGCCCCAGCGGTCTGATTGAGGATGACTATATCGAGATGACTGACGACTTCATCGACCAGTACAGGAACACCGGCGGATTCGATATCATCGGCTCCGGCAGAACCAAACTCGAGACAACAGCTCAGTTTGAGGTCGTAGTAGAAGTTGCCAAGAAACATGGCCTTACCGCGATCGTTATCATCGGCGGCGACGATTCCAACA
>DGRU01000036.1:3957-8765 GCA_002390025.1 Lachnospiraceae bacterium UBA4380 | reverse complement strand
TCGCATGCGAGATGCCCGAGTCCCTCAGCAAAGCTCTCGAGAAGAGCTTCCTTGAGACCGGCCATCCCCGTGATCTGACCCTTTTCTACGCTGCAGCACAGGGCAACCGTGACGGCAGCGGCGCTGACCACTTCGCACACGAAGGCATGCTCAAGAGAGTCATCGGCGGTCACTACAACATGGTCCCCGAGCTGGGCAAGCTGATCTTTGACAACAAGCTGGAAGCCTACAACCTGCCTCAGGGTACTCTGTCCCAGCTGCTCCGCGATATCGCTGCACACAAGGTCGGTACCATTACCCACGTCGGTATGAATACCTTCTGCGACCCCCGTCTCCAGGGCGGCAAGCTCAATGACGTGACCAAGGAAGATATCGTCGAGCTGATCAACATCGCAGGCGAAGAGAGACTGCTCTACAAGGCATTCCCCATCCAGGTCGGTTATATCCGCGGCACATTCGCCGACGAGCACGGCAACGTGACTCTGGAGCGCGAGTGCGCAACCTGCGAGGCAACCTCCATCGCACAGGCTGTCCACAACAGCGGCGGCAAGGTCGTTGTCCAGGTCGAGAAGGTCGTTCAGGCGGGCACACTTGATCCCCGTCTGGTCAAGATCCCCGGCATCTATGTCGACGCTATCGTTGTTGCAGAGTCCGAGGAAGATCAGTCCCAGTGCCAGGGTACTCTTGGATGGGATCCCAGCATGACCGGCGATATCAGAATGCCTCTGGGCGCGATCGCAGCTCCCAAGATGAGTGCCAAGAAGATCATGGGCCGCCGTGCAGCTATGGAGCTCGAGGCGGACAAGGTCGTCAACCTGGGTATCGGCGCTCCCGAATTCGTATCCGCAGTTGCCAACGAAGAGGGCATCGGCGACTACATGACCCTGACCGTTGAGGCAGGCCCCGTCGGCGGCGTTCCTCAGGGCGGCAACAAGTTCGGCGGCTCCATCAACGTCGAGGCGATCCTGGATCAGCCTTATCAGTTCGACTTCTACGATGGCGGCGGCGTTGACCTTGCATTCCTGGGCCTTGCTGAGTGCGACAAGCACGGAAACATCAACGTTTCCAAGTTCGGTCCCCGTCTTGCAGGCTGCGGCGGCTTCATCAACATCACACAGAATGCCAAGAAGGTCTTCTTCATCGGCACCTTCACAGCCGGCGGCCTGAAGGAGCACTGCGAAGACGGCAAGCTGGTCATCGATCAGGAAGGCCGCCAGAAGAAGCTCATCGACACTGTCGAGCAGATCACCTTCTCCGGCGAGTATGCCAACAAGACCGGTCAGCCCGTTATGTACATCACAGAGCGCGCTGTCTTCAAACTTGAGAAGGACGGCGTCCATCTGGTAGAGATCGCACCCGGCATCGACCTGCAGACTCAGGTCCTTGATATGATGGACTTCACCCCCATCATCCCCGAGGGCGGCCCCAAGCTTATGGACGAGCGCATCTTCCGCGACGAGCCCATGGGTATTAAATAACAAAACGTATTAAGCGTTTGCGAACCTGTCAGCATGGCACATTGCTGTCATATTAAAAAAAATAATACCGGCCGGCCTGAGTTAATAAGGGATAGATCAGACCGGCCGGTGACAGGGGCTTTCGGCAACTGTCCGGAAGAGCGGTGGTCTGTCTGTATTCGTTCCTGTGTTCTGAGCCGATCTTTGCTGCTATGGTTAAGGGATATATTGGCGGCAGAAGAGGCATTTCAGAACTAAGGCGCGGCATGACAGATTCGGCTGTTTCGGATTCAATGTTATAAAATGTTTAGGAAAGGATAGTATTATGGATTTCAAGTTAACTGAAGAGCAGGCAAAGATTAAACAGATGGCAGCGGATTTCGCAAAGAACGATCTGGCTCCCACAATTCTTGAGCGCGACGCAGCGGGCGAGTTCCCCACCGAGCTGTTCAAGAAATTCGGTAAGACCGGCGCCTACGGCCTTCCTTATCCCAAGGAAGTCGGCGGCCTTGGCGGCAGCTACATGAGCTATGTCCAGGCTGTTATGGAAATCTCCAAGGTTGATGCTGCTTTCGGCATCATCTACTCTGTTGACACTTCCCTGTACGGCGGCTCCATCATGAATTCTTCTGCTCCCATCGAGATCAAGAAGAAATTCCTCGAGCCCATCACTTACGGTGAGAAGATCGGTTCCTTCGGTCTGACCGAGCCCGGCGCCGGCTCCGACGCTGCAGGCTGCAAGACTGTTGCTGTTCAGGACGGCGACGAGTGGGTCATCAACGGCTCCAAGTGCTTCAACACCAACGGCCCCGTTGCTGATTTCACAGTTATCTATGCTCTGACCGATCCCGCTCTGGGAACCAAGGGCATGGCTGCATTCGTAGTTGAGAAAGGCACACCCGGATTTACCGTCGGCCGTGTCGAGAACAAGATGGGTATCCGTCAGGCACAGGTCTCCGAGATGCATCTGGAGAATGTCCGTGTTCCCGCTGAGCAGATGATCGCAAAGCCCGGCGAAGGCTTCAAGCTTGCCATGAAGACTCTTGACGGCGGCCGTATCGGCGTTGCTGCACAGGGTCTTGGTATTGCCAAGGGTGCTTTCGAGGCAGCTGTTGCATACATGAAACAGCGTGAGCAGTTCGGCAAGCCCATCTGCAAGAACCAGTTCCTTGCATTCAAGATGGCTGAACTGGCTACACAGATCCAGTCCGCAGAGCTCCTTCTCTACAATGCAGTTGCAGCACACGACGAAGGACGCTACACCATCCAGGCTGCTATGGCTAAACTTGCCTGCACAGACGCAGCTATGGAAATGACCACATGGGCAACCCAGTTCATGGGCGGCAACGGCTTCATGAAAGAGTACCATGTCGAGCGCATGATGCGTGATGCCAAGATCACACAGATCTATGAAGGCACCAACGAGATCCAGAAGCTCATCATCTCCGGTTCTCTGTTCCGCTGATTCTCGAGCGCAGAAATAGCACACGGAGTAAATCTGATACAGGTTTTCCGCTGATTTTCACAGCTTCAGGGGGCTTGGTCAGCATCAGAAAACCCTGTGATCCGTCTTCAATGGCCGGACAGATTATCCGGAGAATATGAATCAGAATACCCGGTCTGCCGTATAAAGCAGGCCGGGTATTCTTTTATGCCGCATTTTAGTACATTACAGTCTTGCAGAACGAAAGCAAAAAGGATATTCTAGTAGGTGATTTTTCAAAATAGAAAAGGCACAGCAGAAGCTGACGGTCTGCCCCGGGCCCCGGCGGTGTCTGCAAAACAGGAAGAGCAGGTGGGGGGATCTGCTCGGCGCAAGGAGGTTTATTGCATGATTAAATTGTATGACGGCGGTGTTTATCTGGTTAACGGCACGGAGATTGTTCCGGAAGCGGAAGCTGCACGTGTAGAGCAGATGACCGGCCGTAAGGCATGCCCCGCGGAAGACAAAAAGGGCACAATCGCTTACTCAATCCTGAAATCACACAATACATGGGAAGACATGGACAAACTGCGGATCCGCTTTGACTCCATGGCATCCCACGATATCACTTTTGTCGGTATCGTCCAGACAGCGCGCGCTTCGGGCATGGAGAAATTCCCCCTTCCCTATGTGCTGACCAACTGCCATAACTCTCTGTGCGCGGTAGGCGGCACGATCAACGAGGATGACCACATGTTTGGCCTCAGTGCCGCGAAAAAGTACGGCGGAATCTATGTTCCTCCTCATATCGCGGTCATTCATCAGTATATGCGTGAAGCAATGGCCGGATGCGGCAGGATGATCCTGGGCTCCGATTCCCACACCCGCTACGGTGCGCTCGGCACCATGGCTATCGGTGAGGGCGGCGGCGAGCTGGGCAAGCAGCTCCTCCGCGATACTTATGATGTAGCTTATCCCGGTGTTGTTGCGGTCTATCTGGAAGGAAAGCCCGCCCCTTATGTCGGCCCTCAGGACATCGCACTGGCCCTGGTCGGCGCAGTCTTTAAAAACGGCTATGTCAAAAATAAGGTCATGGAGTTTGTGGGACCCGGAATTGCTTCCATGACAACCGATTACAGAAACGGTGTCGATGTCATGACGACAGAGACAACCTGCCTGTCTTCTGTCTGGAAGACGGATGAGGACACCAGGCAGTATCTGACTGAGCATGGCAGAGCAGACGCCTACTGCGAACTGAATCCCGCGGATGTCGCTTACTACGACGGCTGTATCCGCATCGACCTGAGTAAGATCCAGCCCATGATCGCGCTTCCTTTCCACCCCAGCAATGCCTTCACCATCGATGAGGTGAATGCAAACCTTGAGGACATTCTCCGTTCTGTCGAAGTCGAAGCGGAACGCATTGCCAACGGCAGGACGAAGTATACCCTTCTTGACAAGGTCAAAGACGGAAAGCTGCATGTGCAGCAGGGTATCATTGCCGGCTGCGCGGGCGGTACCTATACAAATATCGTTGAAGCTGCCAATATCCTGCGCGGCAGAAGCTGCGGCAACGGAGAGTTCTCTCTCGATGTCTATCCTTCCTCTCAGCCTGTCTTCATCGATCTGGCCAGAAAGGGATATGTGGCTGACCTCATGGCGGCCGGCGCAATCGTCAAGACTGCCTTCTGCGGCCCCTGCTTCGGTGCCGGCGACACGCCCATGCACAACGGACTGTCCATCCGCCACACCACCAGAAACTTCCCCAACCGCGAAGGCTCCAAGCCCGGCAACGGCCAGATGTCTGCAGTGGCTCTTATGGACGCGCGTTCCATCGCGGCTTCCGCGGCAAACGGCGGCGTCCTGACTTCCGCAGCGGAATTTGACGGCTGGGGAGAGGTCCCTGCCTATCACTTTGATGACACAGT
>DGRU01000036.1:0-3832 GCA_002390025.1 Lachnospiraceae bacterium UBA4380 | reverse complement strand
CCCAATATCAAGCCCTGGCCGGAAATGGAGCAGCTGGCGGACAATATCCTGCTCAAGGTCTGTTCCAAGATCCTGGACGAAGTCACAACAACGGACGAGCTGATCCCCTCCGGTGAGACTTCCTCCTTCCGCTCCAACCCTCTGGGCCTGGCGGAGTTCACCCTCTCAAGGCGTGATCCCGAATATGTCGGCCGGTCCAAGGAGGTTGACCGGACCGAGCGCTATCGTGTCTCCGGAAAGAGTGCTGCGGAGAAGGATCCGGTTCTGACGGATGTCTACAAGGTGATCAATACCATTCCCGGATCCGAGTCTGTCAATGTACAGGACATCGAGATCGGTTCCATGGTCTATGCCAACAAGCCCGGCGACGGCTCTGCCCGTGAGCAGGCGGCCTCCTGCCAGCGTGTCATCGGCGGCCTGGCCAACATTACTCAGGAGTATGCGACCAAGAGATACCGCTCCAACGTCATGAACTGGGGCATGATCCCCTTCCATCTCAAGGGAGAGCCCGATTCCTTTGAAGTCGGCGATTACATCTACGTTCCCGGCATCCGTGCGGCTCTGGACGGCGACCTGTCCGATATCAAGGGCTACGTCATCAAGGACGGCAGGGCGGAGCAGATCGACCTCTACATCCAGGATATGACCGAGAATGAGCGCGAGATCGTCAAGGCGGGCAGCCTGATCAACTTCAACCGCAACCGCAGCAGAGGATGAGCAGGTTTTTTGACCGGCAGGCAGACTGTTTCGAAGGGTCTTGAACAGGGAGACTTAAACTTTCACAGCGAGGCTTAAACAGCGGGTCCTGGATTAAGAAAGAAATAATAAAAGAAGCATGACCGCAATCATTCGGATGGTCATGCTTCTTTTTTTGCAATAGCAATTTTCCTGTATGAACCTGCTGATCCGTCAGGGAGCACCGCATCTGGCCGAGAGCTGAAGTATCCAGGCATGATCCCGGCTTAATACCGGCTTAAAAGCTTCTTCCGGAGCCGGAGTGGGAACTGCCGCTGGAGCCGGAGTATCCGCCGGAATAGGAGGAAGAGCCGCCTGAAGAGCCGCCGGAGGACCGGTTTTCCTTGGGGCGGGGAGAGTATTGTCTGTGAACGGTGGTATCTATCAGTGTACTGTGTACTTTTTTGATCTTCAGACTTCCGGGAACCAGGTAGGTATCTGCGTCCTCTCTGATTGTGGGGGTCGCCATGCGGGCTTTTGCGCGCGCGAGGGATGTGCCGCCGAAGATCAGGCCCGCCAGCATCTCGAGGATGGTGAAGAAGCCCCAGGAGAGAGAAGACCTGGGCACGCGGCCGGTTTTGAGCATGTGGCCGGACAAGTCCAGCCAGCTGTCGGCGGCAGCGAAATATTCCTGGCTGAGGACCAGGTCGTTGACACGGCCCTGCAGGCGGTTTGCATTGACCTCGGTAAATTTGTCGAGTCCCTTGCCGTAGGCCGAGACTCTGGTGTCGCCGGAATAGGACGGGCACTTGAAAATGGTCAGCTGCAGGCCGTCATAGTTTTCGCCGAAGCCGTATCCCTTTACCTTCCAGAAAAGATCGCCGTATTTGTCGCGGTCGAGAATTCCCTCGTTGGGGGCAGTGTGGATCACGACGTCCATGCCGTATTTTTCGGAGAGGGCGGCGGCCTTGGCAGTCAGCTGACGGATCTCATCGTCTGTCAGCAGGAAAGCATCATCCACCACGCGGGGCGCGGTGTCATCGTGGAAGCGCTCGATGCTGTCCTCTGCGAGCAGGGCCCAGTCTTCGGAGTAGGGGGATCCGGTCGTGTACAGGCGCCGGAAGTTTTCGATCCAGTCTGCGACGCCGGTGCCGTAATCGCCCGCCTTCATGTATTCGTAGAGGATATTGTCGATCTGGTTTGCAACTGTCTCTGTATACAGGCCCATGGTGTCGGGACCCGTGCAGCAGGCCCACCAGCCGCGGTCATTGGGATCCATGCAGATCATGAGGCAGACGCCCTCGCGGTCATCCCCGATGCCGTAGCCGTTGAAATCGTAGAAATCCGCCGCATAGACGGAGCGGGAGAGACCGTAGGTCGAGAGATCTGTAAAGACGACAATGTCTTTTCCCAGCTGACCGCGAAGTTCTGCCAGACGGGCCTCCATGGAGGACTCTTCTTCATCCGTGAAGATATCCGCTGTATCTACGATGCGGGGGGCGTCTGTATCGTGGTAGAAGGGGAAGGTCCGCGGCTCTTTGGGATACCAGGCGGGCATGTCGGAGCCCTCGCCGACCCTGAGGGATTGGTCGGGCTTTTGTCCGTCGGGCAGCATGCGCTCCTGATCCGACAGGGGATCTCCCGCGGTGATGAGCTGCAGCTCATTGTCTTCGCCGTCGTAGTAGGCCTTTTCCTGTTGTACCTGGGATGCGGTCTGGGTTGCGCTCTCTGCGGAGGACTCGGGATCGATGGCTGTGACCTCCCCGGCGCCGGCAGCTGCTGCCTGGGCATCCGTGTTTTTTTCCACGGGGGCTGTCTCTTTGCCGCCTCCGCGCAGATAGTTGGACAGGAACCGGGTGCCTGCATAAAGAGGACCGTATACGCCGTGTTTCTCCTGATACTTGGGAATCTCCCCGGCGGCAAACTGCAGATAATCCTGGGGGATGAGATCCGCCGCGTCCCCGTAGGCCGCGATCAGCGCCTGGTCCGAAGACTTGACCCATATGAGCTGGAAACCGCTTTTGCCGGGCCCGTAGCCGAAATCACTGCTTTCATAATAGGAGGCCGCCAGGTCGGAAAGGGTCGTGCCCTCCAGGTAATCGGGGGTGATGGCAAGCAGGGACAGATCCGCCTGGTAGGTCTTCATGAATTCCAGGCAGGTCTGATCGAGCGATTTCTGTTCCTCCGGCGTCAGCTCGCCGGAGGTGTCGCTGGCCCTGAAATAGGTTTCATTCCACATTGCCTCAGAAGAGGTTTCCTCTGCCTCCGCGGCATAGGATCTGACAGTTCCCCGGGGAAGAGCAGCGGCGGCCGAGGCAGCGGTTAAAGCCAGGACCAGTGCCAGAAGGATGGATGGAAGGGCGTTTCCGCGCAGAAAGAATGAACGGCCTGTCTTTGTCAGGTTTCTGCGGCGCCTGTGCGCTCCGGAAAGAGAGGAGGGGGGATTTTGTCTTTTTCTCATAATCTATATCTCCCTGTGTGGACGGACAGTCTTTTTTACCGGTTTCAGATTTCAGAAGCTGCAGGGATCACTGCCGGCTTCTCAGAATCCGAGCATATATTTTGCGACAGAGACGGCGAAGAGACCGCCGCCCACGATCGCGAACCGTTTCAGGAAATAGAAGAAACTGACGCTGCTGTCTGTCGGGATATCGCCCACGACCTTGCCGGTCTGGCCGTTGACGGCAAAATGATAGTTTGTTCCGTGGTAGGAGATATCAAACATGTAGACAGGGAACAGGATATATCTGGCTTTCACATCGGCATTGAGCCTGCCGCTGGTCCGGCTTACGGAGCCGTAGCCCGCTGCAGTCTGGGCATCAACGATGGAGTAGGTGCTGTTTTTCATCCGGCTGGAAGCGCGCGCCGAAATGTCGCCTTTTTTCTGATCAAAACGGTCTGCCGTGAAGCCCGCCAGATACCGCATGTCAAAGGGCTTTGCCTCGGCGGTATTGAAGGGCTCGAGGGAATCCATCAGACGGTCTTCGATCCTGCCGCTTGCGTCGACAGGGAGATTGTCAAAGGCAAGGGCCGCGTCCCGCACCAGCTCGTAGTAATTGGTCTGCGTGATAATATAGTCTCCGCTTCTGGAAGAAGAGGAGGTCTGCGCCTTATAGCCAAGCGTTCCCTTCACATCTCCGGAAAAGACCCAGAAGGG
>DGRU01000160.1:28016-35693 GCA_002390025.1 Lachnospiraceae bacterium UBA4380 | reverse complement strand
CCGGTATTCAGGCAGATATCAAGACAATGACCGCAAACGGCGTCTATGCCATGAGCGCGATCACTGCCCTGACTGCACAGAATACGACCGGCGTCACGGGAATAATGGAGGTAACGCCTGATTTTCTGAAGGAGCAGCTGGATTGTATTTTCACGGATATCCGTCCGGACGCAGTCAAAACGGGAATGGTTTCGTCATCGGCGCTCATCGAGGTCATTGCGGAACGGCTCCGTTTTTACAAAGCTGAAAACATCGTGGTCGATCCGGTGATGGTCGCCACCAGCGGAGCCAGACTGATCAGTGAGGACGCGATCGAGACGCTGAAAAAGGAACTGCTGCCGCTCGCGGCTGTGATCACCCCCAACATTCCCGAGGCGGAAGAACTCTCGGGACGCAGGGTGAGCACCAAAGAGGAGATGGAAGCTGTCGCCAAAGAAATCTACGGGAAATATGGCTGCGCTGTCCTCTGCAAGGGAGGCCACAGCATCAACGACGCCAACGATCTTCTGTACGACGGGAAAGAACTGATCTGGTTTAAGGGAAAGCGGATCAACAATCCCAATACGCACGGGACGGGCTGCACCCTGTCGAGCGCCATTGCCTCGGGGCTTGCCAAGGGATACGATCTGCCGACTTCGGTAAGACATGCCAAGAATTATATTTCCGGTGCTCTTGCCGCCATGCTGGATCTGGGAAAGGGAAGCGGCCCCCTCAATCATGCCTTTGCCATCAGGGGAGAGTATCCGGATTGAGATGAGGCCCGTGACTGAAGCTGCGGGGACTGCAGGCCAAAGAAATAAAGAGATTATAGAAATAAAGAGATTATAGAAGTAAAGAGATATCAAGATACGGAGATACAGAGAAAAAAGCAGCTGCCTGCCGGGAAAACCGGAACAGGCAGCTGCCTTTTTTATCTTATTTTGTCTGACAGAAGAGGTCTGCTGTTTTTTTACCTCGGGGCACCGTTGTTGTTGACGTGGACATTGCTGATAATGTAGCGGTTCAGTGCACAGGTAGCCCATGCGCTGTAAATACCGCAGGTAAGAACTGTGAGCAGGGAGTTCACCAGATAGATGCCGAACAGGGAACCGCCGGTTCCTGTGTAGTTTAACCGGTCTCCGCAGATACAGGTTCCCTTATACTCATACTGATTGAGCATATTTACGCCCCAGGCGCCGCCGAATCCGCAGGTGACCATCGTGATCAGACCTGCAAGAACAGCAGATCCGATATATTCGGACACCGTTCCGTCAAAGAAGGAAGTGCGGCTGCCTGCATTGGTGTAGGGAGTTTCGCCTTCATAGAAGGTATGGCTCTTTTCCCATTTGAGGTAATCTATGCGGGCAAAATAAGCGTAGATACCGCAGGTGACGATGGAGAGCAGGAACCATTTGATCCAGTGACCGAAAAGCTCCGAAGCAGTGCCGTCGAAATCAAGCCTTCTGCCGTTGATGACAGTGTGTCTCTTGCGCCAGCGGATCACATCGACCAGGATCCAGGGAGTCGCGAGAGAGCAGGTGACGAGGGAGAGCAGCTCCAGCAGGATCATCTTGCCGAAGAGTTCGGCGCCGGATCCGTCAAAGAAGGAGGCATTGCCTGCGCCCGGGTTGTAAGCCGGAATACTGGAAGGAGGATTGGGAACACCGCCGCCCGCCGCATAATGATCGGAGGATGCAGAACGGCCGCCGCCGTAACCGGCGTCTTCACTGTAACCGGCGTAGCTGCCGGCATAGTTGTCGCTTCCGCTGATGCCGGCATAATTGTCAGAGTAGCTGCCGGAAGCACCGCCGCCGAAGCCGCTGTTGTCGGAGTAGCTGCCGGAAGCACCGCCGTCGAAGCCGCTGTTGTCGGAGTAGCCGCCGGAAGCGCCGCCGAAGCCGCTGTTGTCAGTGTAACCGCCGTAACTGCCGGAGGCATGATTGCCGGAACCGCTCATGCCGCTGTAAGAGGAACCGCCGAGTTCCTGACCCTGTGAAAAGCCGTTGCTGTCTGCCTTTCCGCCGGAGGCACCGCCGCTCTCTGGAATGATGAACCCGCCGGAAGCAGGGGGGATCATGTGACCGCAGAACCCGCAGAATTTAGGGGTCCCATCTAATTGGTTTCCGCAATGTGGACAAAACATTATACTCTCCTCCTTTTTGTGGCTGTATATTTCCTTCCGTAAAGATCACGAAGGGAGGTTTCGGATGACCCCGAACAGCAGAGCGCCGATCAGAAGAAGTACCAAAACGGCGATCTCCGGGGGACTGTAATGGTCTCCGGTCCCGTCGATATATTTGCGGGAGCGGTAGATTCCGTAGGGGATCAGGAAGGGAAGGATGCAGAGGACATAGGGATTGTAGGCAAAAGCCCCTTTGAGATCCATATGTATCAGGGCATTTGCCATTCGTGTCACTCCGCAGCCGGGGCACTGGTAACCTGTCAGCAGATAAAAGATGCAGGGGATGCGCAGACTGGTGAAGGTGATCACAAGGAAATAGGCAAACCCAGCGATCAGAACTTCCGCCCAGACACGGAACAAATATTTTTTTCTCTGTGTGCGATCCATCCGGGGCCTCTTTTCTGTCAGGGCAGTTTTTCAGCAAAACTGCCGGGTGAATGACAATTCCTTTCTCTTCTCGATTAATTCCTGTTTATTATATCCATGCCGTCTGCTTTGTTCAATGCTGTCGTGTTTAACAAAGTGAACTTTTCTCTTCACAGATGACAAGCAGAAGTTAAATGTGTTAACATGAAAAGAATGAAAAAAACGCTCGATAGCGTTTTATTTATTCCGGCATGTTCGGAAAGAGTGAAAAACAGAGCGTGCATACGGCTTACAGCCGGGGCGCCGGGAGGAAAATATCTATGGGTATGCGATATGACGGAGAGAAGCAGGAGCCTGGGAAAGGAAACAATGTCATCATAGTGGTTTTGTGTATTGCCATTTTGATTCTGACATTCATGCTGTTCATCATTAATATCTCCAGACTTCGGAACCTTTTCAGCGGCGATGCCGGGAGGACACAGACGGAAAGCACACAGTCTTCGAATGCCGTCCTGTCCGGTCCTGTCGACGGGGAGGACCCGGAAGCGGAAGCCGGAGGCGGCGCCGGCAGTGAATCCACGGCAGATGTCTCTGTGATTGAGGAGCCTGCAGAGGAAACGCCCGGGGAAGCGGTTGAGGAGGCCGCGGAGGTCCCGGCAGAGGAGGAGCAGGAAGACGCGGATGCAGACCGCATCATCGCCTTTGCCGACCCTGTGCTCAAGGATGCTGTACGCCAGGCGCTGCGCATTACCGATAAAGATGTGCGGGTGCGCGATACCTACGGGATCACGAGTCTTCGGCTGGAAAATGACAAGGCAGATAATTCGCGGATCATTGACGACCTGACCGGTCTGGAGAAATTCCGGGACTTAAAGGAACTGAAGGTCTCCGGCTATCAGATGCTGGATATTTCCTCTGTGGCAGGGCTGACGCAGCTCACAAAGCTGGAGCTGCAGGAGAATATGATCCGGGATATCAGTCCCCTTCAGAACCTGACCAATCTTGAAATTCTGGACCTGCATCACAATGATATTTCCGACCTGACACCCCTGCAGAATCTGACCAGACTGAGGTCTCTGTGGCTTCACGAGAACATGATTTCCGACCTGACACCCCTCCAGGGCATCAGCAGTCTGCGGAATCTCTATCTGAGCACGAATAATATCAGTGATATCAGTCCGCTGGGTTCTCTCACAGGTCTTACGGGGCTGACCGTCCGCGCAAACAATATCAAGGATATTTCTCCCCTTTCAAACCTGGTGAATCTGTCCTGGCTCTATCTGTGCCAGAACAAGATCTCGAATCTCTCCCCGCTGCAGAATCTGACCCGGCTCGGAGAACTCTATGTAAATGATAATAAAGTCAGCGACCTGTCACCCCTTCGGAAGCTCACCAATCTGAAAAAACTGGAGCTCAGAAACAATTCCATCCGGGACGTCTCGGCCCTCAGCGGTCTCAATAACCTCACAACGCTGGATCTCAGGCAGAACAAGATCGGGAGTTTCAGTCCGGTTTCTCATCTTGGCAGTGATGTAGTCATCAAGTAACTGAGAAAAACGGGATATGCCGTGTTTTTTGCATGCCGGACACCGGTTCCGACTGTGTGAAAAAAATCGTCCTCTACAAAAACAAGATGCAATAGAAAAACCGTTACTGTACAGACCCACCTGAACTCGAGGTGTTTTTGCGTGGTTTCCAACGCAAAAACCCGAGTTAAACGGCGTTCGCCCCATTCGCGGAGCGAATTTAGCATGGGCGAACGCAAGTTACTGTCACGCCCCTCGAGAGGGCGTGAACAGTAACAAAAACCCGGAGCAGAGAAGGAACCTGCTTCGGGTTTTATATTGCCTTTTTTTAATTCCGGGATCCGCCTTCGGGTCCTGTGCGCCGTACACAGGGCCCTCCCCGCCTCCGCTTATGGAAGCAGGAACCGCCCCGCATCCGGCAGGACCATGCTTAATAGATGTAACAGTAGGGGAGAGCTTCCTTAAGAGCTTCCACTTCTGCATCGGAGCAGGAATTGTCAGACAGGGAGACGTAATGCAGTCCGGTCAGATCATACAGCGGTGTCAGGTCTGACACTATGTTTTTGCTGAAATAAAGGCTGTTGAGGGCAGTCATTTCGCTCAGCGGCGTAAGGTCCTCGATCATATTGTCGGACAGGCTCAGAGAATCCAAATGTGTGAAGGTACTGAGGAAGGAAATGTCCCTCAGGGACAAACTGTCGAGATCCAGACTATACAGCAGAGGGAAATGGTCCAGAGAGGAAAAATCCACGATCTGCGTGCCGCTGAGATTCAGCCATTCTATTCCCCGGCAGCTTTCCAGAGGCTGCAGGTCACTGACAGGATTTCCAACCAGGCTGACATTATGCAGGTCCTGCAGCTCAGAGAGAGGAGAAAGGTCGCTTATATCATTTTCATCCAGATTCAGAGATCTTAATTTCCTCAATTCTTTCAGGGGTTCCAGGTCACCGATACTATTGCTTCTGACATCGAGTGAACGCAGATTCGGCAGACTCTGCAGGGGGGACAGATCTTCAATAGAGTTTTCATCAAGATACAGATTTTCGAGCCGGGGCAGACTGCTGATCTCTGACAGATCGCGGATTGCATTCTGACGAAGAGACAGAGATTCGAGTTTTGGCAGAACAGTGAAGGGAGTCAGGGAATCCACTTTCGTGTGCATATTGTCTGCATGCAGATCTTCCAGAGCAGAAAGGTTTTCCAGGCAGGAATAGTCTGTGAAATCCGTATCGCCGATGTCAAGGCTCACCAGAAGAGGCATATTATTCAGCACAGAAAAATCCGATGCACTGCACCTGGAGAGTTCCAGACAGGTCAGATTTTCCAGCTTTGAAAGAGGGGCGAGGTCTGTGATCGTGTCGTTATAGTCAAGATCAAGTGTACGCAGGTTTTGCAGATCGCTGACCGGTGTCAGATCCTCAATTTCGCAGCTCGAGAGACGGAGTGACCTCAGTCCTGTCAGGTCTGCCAGCGGGAGGATGGATATGTTATCATTCCAACTCAGATCCAGCCCCCGCAGACTGGTAAGTCCGCGCAGACTTTCCGTATCGAGCTCTTTATCATTGAAAGAAAGGTTCAGGTACTTGAGTGAAGTCATGCTGTCAATCCCGTCCAGGGTCTCAATGGCATTGCTTCCCAGATTCAGTTTTTCAATTCCGGAGAGAGTGAAGACCGGGCTGACATCGCTGAGATCACAGCTGTCCAGATTGAGGTCCTTCAGGTTCTTCAGTGAGGAGAGAATTTCAACATTGGATATGGGGCTGTCCCATAAATCCAGCGTTTCCAGCTGCGTCATTCCGGAAAGCGGGGAGATATCACTGATCCGGCAGTATCCCAGATCGAGCTCTTTCAGCTTTGTCAGTCCGGAGAGCGGTGAAATATCCGTGATATTGTTTGAGCCCAGATTGAGTTTTTCGAGATTGGTCAGACCGGACAGGACAGACAGATCACGGACCGCATTGCCATACAGGTACAGTTCTTTCAGAGAGGTCTTTCCGCTGAGGAAAGAGAGGTCGGAAATACCCTGACTGTCAAAAGAGAGCGTCTCCAGAGACGAAAGACTGTCTATTACATGGAGATCAAAGGAAGGAAGATTGTTCAGGCTCAGATTCTTCAGCTTTTTCAGGTCTGAAAGAAAAGACAGATCCGAAACAGGCAGGCTTCCCAGACTGAGGGATTCAAGATCTTTCATCCGGCTCAGGAATGAGAGATCCTCAATCTCAACACTGTACAGGTTCAGCTCCCGCAGCTGTGTCATCCCGGCCAGGGGAGAAACATCATCAAGCTCCGCACTGCTCAGACCAAAAGAAGTGAGCTGATTCATATCTGCAATGGCCTGCAGCTCTGTGACAGTGGTATTTGTGAGGCGCAGAGACTCCAGATTTTCTATTTTTTTGAGCAGATTTATGTCAGGCTCCATGCCTGAAACAGAAAGGCTTTTCAGGGAGGGCATCTCTGAAAGGACGGAGAGGTCGGGCTCTTGGCCGTCTTTCGTGACAGAGACGGAAAGGGTCTCCAGGTTTTTCAGTTTTTTGAGAGGAGAGAGGTCGACCACGTTCGTATTGCTGAGGTTCAGCTCGGTCAGATTGGCGAGGCTGCCCAGCGCATCGATTTTCTCGATCTCATTTCCGTTGAGATTCAGCTTTTTCAGACTTCCGAAAGCCTTAAGGGCGGAGATATCCGTGATTCCCGGATACTGACTATAATCCTCGTAAGAATAGGTCGGGCCCAGATCCAGTTCTTCCAGATCCCAGGCATCAACGGGCATAAAGTCTTCGCTTTCATTATCCATGATCTCGCGCATCCTGAGCTCCAGGACCGGATCGGTCCAGGCGATGCTGCTGACACTGTCTCTGGTGGGGGTACCGGGGGCTCCGGCTCCGCGCATGAGTCTGACCGCAAGGATACAAAGCAGGACCAGGATCGCTGTCACAAGCAGGATGGGAATGATCTTTGTATTTGTTCCGGGCCTCTTCGAGGATTCTCTCCCTGCTTCGGGAACAAATGAATCGGCTGCAGAGAATGTATCTTTGACGTCCTCCCTTTCAGCAGGATCCGGGACGGCTGTCCGGGAAGGGACGGGTCCGTCATAGAACATCTCGGTCCTGTTGGGATCAGGCCCTGCAGCTTGCTCCTGGGCCGCCTTCAATGAAGTCTGCTGAGCCCTCTCCCGCTCCCTTTCTCTCTCCATATTCTGAAGGAGCTGGATATAGGAGGGATCCTGGTAACCCTGATAGTGCCGGGCGGGTTCGCTTTGTGTCCCGGCATCCTGTGATACTGGCGTTCCGCAGTTGATGCAGAATTTTGCTCCATCAAGCAGGTCGGTTCCGCATTTGGGGCATTTTTTCATCTTCGTCTTCCTCCATTATTGTGTGAATCCGCGCCCTGCTTTTGCAGTTCAGGCGTCTTTCAAGGCGCCGGCAGGTTTTGACGGAAAAGAAACGTTTTTACATCCTGTTTTCGATTATAGCATATTCTACCTGCTGTTCTGCTTTTGGTAAATTGTTTTTGCATGTATTTACATGTATTCATCCACTGAGCCCTTCTATATTGCCCCGATTGCTTGAAATTATGTAGAGATTTCTCCATAATATGTATGAATAAACAGCGAGTCAAGCGGCCGCA
>DGRU01000160.1:27734-27886 GCA_002390025.1 Lachnospiraceae bacterium UBA4380 | reverse complement strand
CGCATGTTTTCAGGCGCAAAACGAGCGGATTCCGAATGTTTGGAGCGTTCTGAGAGCGTGAAAACGCGACAGAACGCGTAGTTTATTCATACATGTCTGCGGGCAGCAACCCAAAGCTGCAAGAGAGATAAACAGCGAGTCAAGCGGCCGCA
>DGRU01000160.1:10644-27607 GCA_002390025.1 Lachnospiraceae bacterium UBA4380 | reverse complement strand
CGCATGTTTTCAGGCGCAAAACGAGAGGGAAAGGCCTGAACGGAGGCTTTACAATGGTTCAAAAAAAGGGAAATAACCGGGCGGTTGTCATTGCAGTCGTCGCAGCGGTGATCGTGTGGATTCTGGTGATCGCAGCTGTGCTGCTCTTCCTTGCTCCCCGGATCATGGGGGTGTCCAGGAAATTCGTCATTGACCGCAGGCTGGAGCTGGGCCGCAGGTACCTGTCCGAGATGGAATACGAGAAGGCTGTCACAATGTATTCCGGCGTCGTCAGGATCGACGAGCGCAATACCGAGGCCTATGTCGGACTGGGCGATGCCTACACAGGACTGTTGGAATGGACGCCGGCGGTACAAAATTATGATGAGGCGGTGATCACAGTCACCGGTGTTCTGCCCCAGGACAGCGCGACGGAAGAAGAAATCGGGATCCTGATCTCTCAGGCACAGATTTCGGAGGATTCGTACACGGAAGACGGAGCAGAGCGGCCGGAGACGGTGTCTGAAGAGGAGGCGGTCATCTATGACGGTCCCTTCATCATGGATGTGATCGTGCGCAGAGACAGTGCCCTGGAGATGGGGCTGCAGGAGATGGCTGCGTCGGGAGCAGATGCGGCTGAGATGGTCAGCTGGCTCGATGAAATGGGCCATGCGGATTACACACCGGAAGATCCTGAGATCGCTGAGCTGATCCATGATCCGGATGCCCTGCAGGAGGAAGCTGCGCCGGCAGAGGAGACAATTCCGGAGGAGACGGAGCCTGATCCCGGGCTCCCTGCCCGGGACTGGATCAGCATCTACAGCTCTTTTATTCTGGATGGAGGCTACTGGAATTCCGGCGAGGAGTACTGGGAGGATGACCAGTACGGCTCGGTGAAGTTTGCAATTTACGATCTGGACCAAAACGACGTGCCGGAACTGGTCGCTTTCAACAACGGCCCGGATATGGCATCCATGACCAACTATATTTATACCTGTCAGGACACTGCGCCGGGTGAAGAAATCCGTTTCCTGGGGAATGCGGGAATACGGGGATTCGGCTTTGTGTACGCACCGGATTCCGCCTATACAGGTCTCTTTACCGAAGGCGGAAATATGGGCTATTTTACAGGAGAATATTTCACAATCGAAAACGGGGAATTGCACAATGAGTACGTGCTGGAGTCGGTCGGGGACTACTCCGGGCCGGATCCCGTATATACGGATGAGCAGCATACGGACGACGATGAATTGTTTGAGACCTTCAGCGGATTCTTCCCCGATCATTATGAGGAAAAAGGTCTCCGGGAGCTGATCATGTACAGTGTGGATGAGATCGAGTCCATGGGATGGGAGGCTTTTATCGGCGCATACGGATATGAGTATTGATGCTGAAGCCGGATACTGAACGGGAACTCCTGCGGGGTATTTGAAATGCAGAATCACTATTACAGACAACAGAACGGGCAGCAATCGGCAGACAGGCAGGGTATGCCGGGCGGTCCATACAATGATTTTGACAGGTGGCAGGACGGCATGACGGGCACCGCGACGGTGAGACAGCCGGACGGCGGGCCGGGCGGGAATGTGATCCACGACACCTATGTCATACAGGGGGTGATCGGCTCGGGCAGCGGCGGTATCGTCTACAAGGCCTGGCACAGACGCCTGCAGAAATATGTCGTCCTCAAGAAGATGAAGGTCTCCAGGAGCAGCATCGCCGAAAACCGGCGGGAGACAGACATTCTCAAGCGGCTGCGGCACTCCTACCTGCCGGGTGTCATCGATTTCATCGACGTGAACGGGGAAGTGTTCACGGTAATGGATTTTATTGAGGGACAATCCCTTGCGGAGGTGATCAAAAGCGGGCGGCGTTTTACCCAGGAGCAGACGGTCACCTATGGAGGGCAGCTGCTGGAAGCCCTGGTCTATCTGCACGGCCAGAGACCGCCGGTCCTTCACGGAGATATCAAGCCTGCCAATATCATGCTGACTCCGGAAGGCAATATCTGCCTGATCGATTTCAATATTTCCGGCTACCTGACTGACAACAGCGTTCTGGTAAAGGGCTATACACAGGGCTATGCGGCGCCGGAACAGATCTATGCGGTTCAGAACGCGATCCGCACCGGCGGACATGTGGCGCCGGGCTCTTTTGACGAACGGGCGGATCTGTACAGCGTGGGAGCAGTTCTTTTCACCCTGCTGACGGGATACCGTCCGCATCCGGAATGGAGCCGCATGCAGGAGGTCCTGGAGAACATGCAGGTCAGCGACGGCCTGATCACGGTCCTTTACCGCGCCATGCAGCCCGACCCGGCACAAAGATACGGGTCCGCGGCACAGATGCTGGAGGAACTGCGCAATTACCGGAAAATGGAGCGGAGCTACCGGCAGAAGGTGATCCGCCAGAGGATCCTTCTCTTTTCCTTGCTCGGAGCGGTCCTGGCCTGTATCGTGATCACGGCAGGTCTTCTGCGGATGCGCCGCAATGCCAGGGAAAAGGAGTATCAGGGAAAGCTGACGGAGCTGGAATCCATCGCGGAGAGCGCCTCGGGCGGCAGGCAGGAATTTGAGGAAAATTATAACCATGCCATGGAACTGTACGGGGAGTGCACCGATCTTTATCCCGACCGGCTCGATCCCCTTGTCCAGATGGGGCGCTTTCTGTATCTGTCAAAGGACTATGACACATGCATCAGGCTGATCCGGAGCGACCTGGTAGTGCCGGAGGGAAAGCCCTCGGATCCCAAGGCGTACGGTGAGGTGTGCTACCTTCTGGGAAATGCCTGTTATGAGACCGGGGATCTGGAGGGAGCTGTTCAGTCCTACAAGAGGGCGGCAGACAATACGGACAGCAATCCGGATTTCTATCGGGATTACGCCATAGCGCTCGCCCAGTCCGGCGATACAGAGGGCGCAGGCAGGATCCTGGACCAGGCGGAACAGAACGGCCTGCGGGAGAGCCAGATCGCCCTGGTCCGGGGCGAGATCTGCGCCAGACAGGGCAGATACAAGGATGCGGTTTCCAACTTTGATTTCTGCATTGAAAATGCGGAGGATGATACGGACCTGCTCAGGGCCTGTCTGCTGGAGGAACAGGTCTATGAGGAAATGGGCATCACGGCGGACAACATGCTGATGGCTGCGCAGATGCTGGAGAATGCGCGGGTACGTCTTCCCGAGGACAAAAAGCTGCCTGTCCTTGAGAGACTGGCGCAGACCTATATCAATCTGTATGACCTGACGGAGATCAGATCCTATGCGGAGCAGAGCATTTCTGTTTTTGAACAGATCATCCGCAGCGGCTGGGGATCTGCTCTGACCTACAGCAACATTATTACCATGCACCAGAAGATCGGAAATCTGGGGACGGCAAGGGAATATGCAGACAGGATGGCGGAACTGTGGCCGGAGGACTACCGGACCTATAAGCGGCTGGCATTTCTGGAGGAAGCCTATCAGGAGACGCTGGATGCCGGCGTCAGAGACTACAGCGACTATGTCGACTATTATACAAAGGCCAGAGACCTTTTCGCCGAACAGGGAGGAACAGCCGGCCAGGATCCGGAAATGGGGATCCTGGAGGATATCTACAGACAGCTGGTAGACAAGGGATGGATCTAGAGGCCTGCTCCGGGAAAACAGGGTTCCGGCCTGCCCGGCCAAGGTGAATACTACGGAGGACCTGAGGTGTCTCTGATATCGACAGGATTGACTGCAGGGGAGTGCTCAAAAGATGAGAAAAAAGAAAGCGGACGGCCTGACAATTCTGGTAATCGTGCTGGTCGTGCTGGTGATGATCGTGTCCATGCTTCTGGTCGTGCGCCGTTTTATTCTGCCTCAGGTATCCGGGAGGACAAGAACTGCGGTCATCAGGAGGGAACTTCGCCTCGGCAAAAGATATTTGTCCGAGATGGAATATGACAAGGCAGTCACCTCCTTTGAGAAGGTTGTCAGACTCGATGAAAAAAATACAGCTGCCTATACCGGTCTGGGCGATGCCTATACCGGAATGGGAGAGTGGACATCGGCTGTCGAGAACTATGACCAGGCAGTGATCACGGTTGCAGGCGTCCTGCCCGGGGACGGTGCGCCCGAGCAGGAGATCCGGGATCTGGTGTCGGCGGCGCAGGCAGGCGGAGGACCGGTGCAGAGCAGCCTGGGAGATGAGATATTTGATGATAAATATGTAATCGACGTCGTGATCCGCAGGGATGATGCTCTGGAAAACGGACTGGCTGCACTGGACGGCCAAAATGCAGGAGACGACGAGCTGATCGGATGGCTCGAGCAGGTCGGACACAGGTACTATCAGCCCAGGGATGAAAAGCTGCGCGAGCGGGTCGGCGCCGGGACGGCAGGTACTGCACAGGATACATCTGCCATTCTTGAGCGTGAGATCAAGGATCTGGCAGACAAATACGGTGTTCTTCCTCTTGGAGATGAAGGCCTGGAAGTGCAGATGGGAATGCGCGAAAACGGGCTTTTTATGGATATTCCCGGTGAGTCTTTATCAAGGGATACGGGCCTTCTTGCAGCGGATATTTATGATTATGACGGGGACGGGATTGCGGAACTGCTGACCATTCGAAGAGAACCGATTGTGGAGGGAGCCGCTGCAGACGGCACCGATGGGGAACAGCATTCCGGAGTCTATGTGGAGATTTATGAGAGCACGGCCGGCGGATGCCTTCTTTCAGACAGCCGCCAACTGGCAGTCCCCGACGGGTACAGCCCCTTTTTTCAGGGGTGCAGCTTTGAATTGTTCCGGTGCACGGACAGCAGCGGCAGAACATTCATTTATGCAGAGAGTTATATAATCGAGCAGGATCATGTGGATGATGTCTCCGTGCTGGCCTTTTCCTATGACGGAAATGCCTTTTCCGGATATGAGGGCGCACGTTTCGGATACTGGTTTGACCAGCGTTCTGCCGGAATCTATTTTGTGCCCGCCTCGGAGGAAGCTGCCATGCATATGTCGGGCTTCGCTTCCGAGGAGGGAGGCTGGAGAGTTGTGACCCGGCCGGAAGGAGAGAACAACGAGAATTCAGTCAATGCGTTTACGCGGGGGATCGGGGATCTTGGACTTGAACTTCTGCACAGACGCCGGAACCGGGACTATTCTATGACGGCGGATGAGTGCTATGCGCCTTCTGACGGAGAAATGATCCGCATAGGCAGGATGTGTCTTTCACATATATCCGAGAGAGACGATTACCCACCGGATATGAGTTCCGGATATTGCTATTTCCTGCGCGAGCGCACGGACTGCATCGGACTCCTGACTTCCCTGCTGCAGGCGCAGTCGCCGCAGGAACAGGAGCAGGCACCGCAGGAGGAGATTCCGCAGGAAGAAGAGCCGCAGGAAGAGGAACCGCAGGAAGAAGCGGAGCAGGATTTGACCATGGAGGGCATCGGGCTGTCCTATGGTCACTACGACGGAGTCAAGCCCCAGGGAGACGGCGCGATCCCGACGGAACTGGATCTGAACCGGGACGGAACATTCCGGCTGCACTGCATTTTCCCTCTGTTCAGTCAGAGCGATCCGGAGGATTCCGATTACGAATATACCTACACAGGAACCTGGTCGATTGACAGGATCAACGAAGAAGGAAATGCGGTGCTCGCGTTTCAATGCAGCGTGACAGATTTTGAGATGACCTGGGATGGAAGCACTCTCAGGCATGAGGATTTCTTCGTCTACTGAGCAGGGATAATTGAGCGCACAAGAAAATTGAGCACACAATTTAAAAGGCCTTTGAAACCGTATGCACAGGGTTTCAAAGGCCTTTTTGCTGTTCATTTTGACTATGCTATGCCGCTGTCATGAGGGGCGGCCGGGGCGTATTTGCTCAGGCGGCATATGCCTGGCCGGTCATGGCGGACCTTCCGTTTTACCGCTCTACCTTGAACAGGAAGATTTCGTCTGCCAGACGGATCTCGGCGTTGTCGGGAAGAGGGATTTCCTTTTCCGGAGGAATGATCCGTCCGTTGATATAGACGTGGTTGACGCTGCTCTTGTCGATGATGCTGTACTTGCTGCCGTGGCAGACAATGTCCGCATGGTGTCTGCCGATTGCGGGGTTATCATCGACCACGTAGTCGGACAGGGAGGAGCTTCTGCCTATGCGGAGGAGAGGGGCGTTGATGCTGATCTCGTTGTTATCTCTGGTGCGCAGAAGATAAGCGGGCGGCTGGCGCAGCGTTGCCTCATCCAGGACAGTTGTTGTCTCATAGGGGCTGGCATAGACTGTGGCGGGATTGTCAGCTCCGCTCATGCTTTCATTGGCCTCAAGCTGCTCCGGAAGAGGGCGGCCGGAGGCTTTCCCTGCGGAAGGAGCCGGATCGTAGTCTTTTCCGCTCCGCTCAATGCGGGCAGGATCTGCCGGAACCCTGCTGCCTGCAGCAGCTGCCGGTGCGGCAGAGGCGTCGTCCTTCATCGGAGCGGAAGGCCTTCCTGCGGCCCTGGCTGAAGGGGGGACAACACCTGCGGAAGCAGGCCCGGCTGCTGCCGGTGCGGGAGAAGCCGAAGGTGTGTCCGAGGCAGAGGCGCTTACACCGGGTGCAGATTGAAGGAGTGATCCTTTGAGCCTGGAGGGAGCAGGAGCCTCGTCCTTTCCCTTTTTATTGTTTGCAGGGCTCAGGAGGGAACCTTTCAGCCTGGGGGAAGGTCCCATGCCGGAGTAATCCATGGCCATATTGCGGTTGTCTGCCTTCTCAAACATGTCCGCGGAAGGGCTGCCGTAAGAGGTTCTGTCATCAGACTCCATGGAAGCCCGGTTGGAGACAGGTACATCGCTGTAGGAAGAGGCCGCAGGAGTTTTAGGAGCTGCAGAGCGTGCAGGTGTGCCGCCGTAGGGAGAAGCCGCGGGAGCTCCGGGAGCTGCAGAGCGTGCAGGGGCACCTCCGTAGGGAGAAGCCGCGGAAGCCCCGGGAGCTGCAGAGCGTGCAGGTTCACCGCCGTAGGGTGAATCTGCAGGGGCAGGAGCATCGCTATAAGGTGTCAGACCGGGATCTGCAGCGGGGGCGGAGACGTCACTGTAAGGTGTGTAAGCGGGCCCCGCTTCGCCGGGTGAATAGCTGCTGTAGGGGGCATTGTAGCTGCCGGCCCCCGAATAATCTTCCGGATACTGGATGGCTTCCTGAACTTTGTTTCTGAACTCGAAAATCAGAAGCGAGAAGCAGATCGCGGCGACCATGGAGCAAAGGGCGTTCAGTTTTCCCATCAGGGGGCTGAAAATCAGTGAGGAGAGATGAGGCAGAATACTGAGCATGACGATGACGCCGACAAAGACGGAAGCACACTCCACAGGACTGCCGGTGATTGCCATCTTCTTTGCGCCGCCCACCATTTTGATGATTTTGAACAGATAGAGCAGGGGAAGCACAATGGCGATGACCAGCACGATCAGCGTAATGATCAGTACGGGAATCACTTCCCCGCTGTCTTCCACGTATCCGGTGAGCTCTGCAAACATTGCTATGGTAAGTACTACCGCCAGAGCTGAGACAATGCAGCTGAAAACAAAGCTGATGATGTTGATGACCTGGATCACCGTAAATCCGGAGGTCGAGAATTCATTGCTCTGTTTGTTTTTTCCCGCAAAGAAAATCAGCCAGAGGCCCAGGGCGGTGAGGATGGCGGGTATGCTCATCAGCAGACCTAACAGGAAAGAATAGCCGTTGATCTGCGAGGCGTACTGCATCACTTCCTCCTCCATCATGGAAATATCCGTGTCGCCTATGCCTGCCTGGTTCATAAGACTGTTAAGCTGATAAATCAGGGAAGTGGCGGAGGTCGAGGACGCGATCAGACTGAATACGATGGACAGAGTAAAGGAGACTGCAGCGGCCAGGAATTTGGGCGAACCGGAGAGACTGCGCAGGATCTTTATGCCGGCAGGTGCTCTGTCAGCTCCTGTATATCCTCCGGCGGGCAGGGGAGGCTGCACAGACCCGGAGGGCCCGTAGGAGCCGGGAGAATCCATTCGGGGATTCGCTGCTCTTGCAGAGGAGGGGGAAGGTGAGTCGGCAGAAACAGCAGCACCGCAGTTCGGGCAGAAGAGATTTCCATCCGGGACAGATTTACCGCAGTTTAAGCATTTCATAGTAGATCTCCTTTTTGACAATTTACAGGCTGAGCGGAGATGTCCGCCCTGCAGGCAGTCTGCCGGCGGGCTTTTGGACAGCTCTTTTGATATCGGTATTACTATACCATGATAATATGATAAAATAAAACGCATATTCATTAACACTTCGCGGGATTTCATTAACAAATTTCTGCCCCGCCTCCGAGAGGGCCTTACAGGAACCGTAAGAGTAAAAAAACTGTCGATACAGTCTTTATCTCAGGATGTTTTTTGCCCCGGGGAGAGAAGATGAAGAATAAACCAGTTACATTTTTCCTTCTGTCCGCTCCGGACAGGTTTCTGCAAAGTGAGCACCACCGCTATGATGAAAAAAAGCACCGGAAATGATAATAGAAAGAGCGGGTCGAAGCAGCTCCGCTTTCCCACCAACACAAGTCTGATCCTTTTTTTCCTGAGGGGAAGCATACTGTATTTTGCCGCGGGCGCAGTCTGTGCCTGCCTGGTGGCCCTCTTTGACCTGATCATCCCCCGCCTGATCCAGTACACCGTCGATGCAGTTATCGGGGGAAATCTGTCCTCTGTCCCTGTATGGGCGGCCGGCCTGATCGAGGACCTGGGAGGGGTCTCTTTTCTGCGCAGCCATCTGTGGATGGCGGCTGCGGCGGTCGCAGCGGCTGCCCTGGCAGGAGCCCTGAGCCGCTACGGCTTCAGAGTGAGCAATGAGAAGGGATCGGAGACCTTCCTTGAGAGGACCAGAAATCAGCTGTTCCGGCAGATCCTGGCCCTTCCCTACTCCTGGCTGGGAGAAAACAGCACGGGGGATATCATTCAGCGGTGCACATCGGACGTCGAGACGATCCGGGTTTTTGTTTCCGAACAGCTGACCTCCCTCCTGCATGTCTTCATTCTTGTCTTCATGTCTCTGTATTTTATGATCACCATCCAGCCAAAACTGACGGCGGCTGCGGCGGTCTTTATTCCGATCATGATCATCAGCTCCCTGGTCTTCTACGGGCTGATCGGAAGTGAGTTCGAGACGGTGGACAGCGAGGAGGGACATCTGTCCGCGATCGCCCAGGAGAATCTGACCGGAGTCCGTGTGGTGCGGACATTCGGCCGGGAAAAATTCGAGAGGGAGCGATTCGAGGCGCAGAACGAGTTCTACACAAATCACTGGATCCGACTCATGCGTGTTCTGGCGGCATTCTGGGTCTCCGGAAATGTCATTGCGACTGTCCGCAACATGACTGTTGCCGTATACGGGGCTGTGCTGTGCGTGGGCAAGGAGCTCACAGCCGGAGGGCTGATCGCCTTTTTGTCCTACAATGCATTGATGTCCCTGCCTGTGCGGCGGATCGGGCGCGTGATCGCCGATATGTCAAAGACAGGCGTCTCCATGGAGCGCCTGCGCTATATCATGAATGCGGTCCCCGAAAATGCCCCGGAGCAGGGAGAGGCCTGCAATCTACAGCGGACAGAGACTGCAGAGGGATCCGGAGACTTGTCCGGGCCGGTACAGGATCCGTACAGCCTGCCGGAGGAGATCCGGTTTGCCCCCATGGACCGCGATATCGAATTTTCACATGTGTCCTTCCGCTACAGGGAGGACGCACCGGAGGTCCTCCACGATATTTCCATGAAGATCCGGGCAGGTTCTACAGTGGGGATCCTGGGCGCCACGGGTGCCGGAAAGTCGACGCTCATGCTGCTTCTGGACCGTATGTGGGAGCTTCCCCCGGAGCAGGGAAGGATCTGTGTCGGAGGTGTGGATATCAGGAATATTGACCGCGGATGGCTGCGTCAGAACATAGGAATGGTCCTGCAGGAGCCCTATCTGTTCTCGCGGACCCTGGAAGAGAATCTTGCGATCGCCATGCCGGACAAAAGGGATCCTGAAAACAGCGGCTTTGAGGCTGTGGAACAGAAGGCTGTGCACAGGGACCGGGAGATCCGCCGGGCCGCGCAGATCGCCTGCCTGGACGAGGCGGTGGAACGCTTCGCGGACGGCTACGATACCTTTGTCGGTGAACGCGGCGTCACCCTCTCGGGCGGACAGAAACAGCGGGCGGCCATAGCCCAGATGCTGATCCGCCGCACACCGGTCATGATCTTTGATGATTCCCTGTCGGCGGTCGACGCGGAGACAGACGCCCGGATCCGCCGGGCTCTGCAGGAAAATACGTCGGAGGCAACGGTCATCCTGATCGCACACAGGATCACGACCCTGCGTCATGCGGACGAGATCTTCGTGCTGGAGAAGGGCAGGATCGCCGAGCACGGAAACCACGATGAACTCATGGCGATGGACGGAATCTACAGACGCGTCTACCAACTGCAGACCGGCGCCGGGGAATGAGCATATTGCGCCTGGAGCGGCCGGTTTACAGATTCAAAGACTGCTATGCAGTTCAAAGACCGTTATACAGTGTTTTATAGATTGAAGAAACTGGTATATAGATATGCAGGAAACACAGAAAAAGAAAACGGGGCAGGGCAGGACGCGGCTTTTCGGGATCCCGCTCATCATGCCCTTTATAAGGCCCTACGTGCCCAGAGTGCTGTTCATGATCTTCCTGGGAATACTCTCGAGTCTGGCTGACACGATCTATCCCCTGTTCAACAGCTGGGCTCTGGATCATTTTGTGGCAGAGAGGACCCTGGACGGACTGCCTGTCTTTCTGTTTCTCTATATTTTGCTGATGGTGCTGCAGGAAGCGGACAACTACTACTGCCTCTACCAGTGCGGGAAAGTCGAGGTGGAGATCGACAGAGACCTGCGCAATGCGGCCTTTGCTCATCTGCAGACCCTCTCTTTTTCCTATTTTAATCAGAACAGCGTGGGCTATATTCACGCAAGGACCATGAGCGACACCGAGCGCATCGGTGAACTGATGGCATGGCGCATGATGGATGTCGTCTGGAATGTGTCCTACATCGTCTGCGTGACAGGAGTCATGCTGGCCGTCAATGTTCGTCTGGCCCTGTATGTGCTGGTCATGGTACCCGCTGCGGCAGTGATCATCCTCTATTTTCAGAAAAAAATCGTGGCGGGAAGCCGGAAGGTGCGCGAGATCAATTCCCGGATCACGGGAAATTTCAACGAGGGGATCACCGGGATCAGGAGCATCAAGACTCTGCGGATCGAAGAAGTGATGAGGAAGGGCTTTGAGGAGGAAACAGAAGGCATGCGCAGGACAGCAGTGCGGACGGCCAGACACGGTGCCCTTCTGACTTCCATGATCACTTTTCTGTCCTCCATGGCGCTGGCACTGGTTCTGTGGCGCGGCGGCGCACTGACAATGGAGGGGGTCATACGGATCGGAACCCTGTCGGTCTTCATGTCCTACGCGGTCGGAATGCTGGAGCCGGTCCAGGGGATCATCACCTCTCTCTCCGCCCTCATCTCGATCCAGGTCAATATCGAGCGCTTTACAGGCCTGCTCGAAGAGGAGTCGGATGTGCGGGATACGCCGGAGGTCATTGAAAAGTACGGAGATCATTTTCACGCGAAAAGAGAGAACTGGGAGCCGCTGCGGGGAGATGTGGAGTTTGAAGATGTCTCTTTCATGTACCCGGACGGAAACGAGCTGGTTCTGGAGCATTTCAATCTCAAGGTGCCGCAGGGGACCAACATCGCGATCGTGGGAGAGACGGGCGCCGGCAAGTCCACACTGGTGAACCTGGCCTGTCGGTTTTATGAACCGACACAGGGTCGGGTCCTGATCGACGGACGGGATGTCCGGGAGCGCTCGCAGCTGTGGCTGCACAGCAGCATCGGCTATGTCCTGCAGACACCTTATCTTTCCTCAGGTTCCGTGCGGGACAATCTGCGCTATGGCAGGCCTGACGCCACGGACGAGCAGATTCGGGAGGCCCTGCATATGGCTTCGGCAGACTTTGTCGTCGAACGGATGGAAAAAGGTCTCGACAGCGATGTGGGTGAGGGCGGCAGCATGCTCTCGACGGGAGAGAAGCAGCTGCTTTCCATCGCGCGGGCGATTCTGGCAGATCCCCGTATCCTGGTGCTGGACGAGGCGACTTCTTCTGTGGACACGGTGACAGAGCGCGCCATTCAGGACGCCATCGCAGCCGTCATCCGGGGGCGCACCTCCTTCGTGATCGCCCACCGTCTTTCGACGATCGTGGGCGCGGATGTGATCCTGGCGGTGCGGGACGGGAAGATTCTCGAAAAAGGCACACACCGGGAACTGATGCATCAGAAGGGCTATTATTATCAGCTCTTCACAAGGCAGTACGAGGAAAGTGTATGGGCAGGCTCCTGATGCCGCCTGTGCTGCTGCGGCCTGTGCTGATCCCGCATGCACTGATAGCGGGAGGATATCATTGATAGATAATAGGCCTCATATGTGGTAAAATATTATTTCACCGCTGCCGGCCGGCTTTTTACCATCAGGTCCCGAAAAGACCCCGGAGGTTTTCTGCTCCGGCTTTCAGAGACGGCACCGCATGCTGCGGGCGGATGAATATGAAATTCGTAAAAAACGGAAAGGGGAGATGTATGAGGACACTGTCTTTTGACGGAGGTGTATTTGACGAGGGAAACGGCTGGGTATACAGAAGGGTCATGAACTGGACGCTGCCCGGGCTTTTGCTGGGCGTAGTGATGATCGCCCTGATCAACGTCGGGGTATTTCAGACAGGGAATGTTCCCGCTATCGTGCCCAGGTTGGTCGCCCTCCTGTCCGTGGTCTACGTCATTCCCTCGATCTTTGCCTTTCCGACAGCCTGGTATCTGTCCACCGGAAGGACACGGCTCTACAAGAACAGCACGATCGATCTCTATAAAAAGAAAATCGTGTATCACAAGGCGGAAAAGCTTGTGATGAGCAAACCCCGCTATAACATCTACTCTGTGACGCAGCTGCGTAAAGTGGATGTTCAGCGGGGCTGGTATATCCTGCACGGTGCAGTGACAAACGAGACCTCGGGCGGCAGCAGCAGCGAGCTGAAGATCCCCGTGGCCTTTGACAACATGCATCTGATCCTGGAGAAGGCCCGCTACCATTGACAGCGGCTGCCATTGACAGCGGCTGCCGTTGACGGCGGACCCCCAGGAGAGATTGATCGCGGGAGGACCGGTATTCCTGTTAAAAACTGACAGTCGGAAAATGTCAGGCCTGCCGGCAGCTCATGGGCGGAGGCGGGTGGCGCTCCAGTAGGCGCCCATAGTCTGGCCGGGCTGGCCGGTCACGTCGTCACAAAGGTATTCGGAGAGCCCGAAGTCAGCGGGATTCCAGCTGCGGGCCTGTTCCTCGGAAGTGTATTCGATCTCCGCATACATGAATTCTGTCTTCATGCCCTCATCGACCAGATTCACCTCCAGAAACAGACCGTCCGGGAGACGGTAGGAGCGGCGCAGCTTGGGGATGAGAGGAATGCCGATCAGGTTTTCCAGCTGCGAGAACTGGTCCGGGCTGATGGGAAATTCAATCTCCTCGCGGGCAAGACCGTCGCGGCTGCCGGCAGATTTAAAGCAGAGGATATGCTCGGTACTTCCTCCTGTCTCCGCTTCTTCGCGGATCCGAACAGTGGGAAATACACTGATATATCCCTGGCGCATCATCTGCTCACGCACCAGCGGCAGATCTTCGGATTCCGGCGGCCAGCCTTTTACCATCCATTTACGTTCGATTTCCATGTGCCTGATCTCCTCCTTTTCCGGAACAGGGCCATCCGCAATGTGAGCGGGCTTCCGGGTGCAAACTGCAGAACTTCCATATGCGGCGCCTGCAGTTATGTGCAATATGCAGGCAATCCATATGCGGCGCCTGCAGCTACGCGTATAGTTTATCATCCCTTCCGGAAGGAGACAATTATGATTGCGCAATATCAGGATTCGGCTGAAAAGCCGGGAGCCCTGAAGGGCCGGGGGACAAGACTGGAGACCCTGGACCTGATACGGGGGATCACCCTGGTCAGTATGATCCTTTACCACGGAATGTGGGATTTTCTATATCTGTCAGAGACGGGCGCTTCCATGACGGCGCTCCGGACCTGGTACGAGGGGCCCGGCGGACATCTCTGGCAGCAGAGTATCTGCCGGACTTTTATTCTGCTCTCCGGCTTCTGCGTGCCTTTTTCGCGACGCATCATCTGCCGGGGGCTTGAGGTCAGTGCGGGCGGGATCGCCGTGAGCGCGGTGACGATCCTGGCCATGTACGAGGAGAGGGTCATATTTGGAGTCCTGACATTTCTGGGCGCGGCCATGCTGGTCACAGGAGCGGCCGGCCTCTACCTGCCGCCTTCTGCCCGCCGGGAAAAAGACACCGGGCCCGGCAGGGGCAGACCGGCCGCATGCCTGGCTGTATGTCTGCTGCTGTTCCATGTGACGCGCTGGATCAATCTGGGATATCTCCGCCTGGGAGCGTCTGTCCTGCTGGACCTTCCTTCCGTCCTCTATACCTTCGGGAGCGGAAAACTGCCGGGATACCTGCTCACGGGACTGGGATTTCCCATGACCGGCTTTTTCTCGACAGATTACTTCTCCTTCATGCCCTGGATCTTCCTTTTCCTGGCAGGTCTTTTTCTGAACCGGCTGCTGCTGGAAGACAGAAGGAGGCCGGACAAGCGCAGGGCGGAAGAATGCGCAGAGGATGTCGGAAGGGGGAAAGACCCCGCCGGTCATGCTTTTTTTCATCTGCAGGCACCGGTCCTGAACCTGATCGGCAGACATTCCCTGCCGGTCTATCTGATCCACCAGCCGGTCCTGTATCTGTTGACTGTCATTTTCTTTTAGAGGTGCTTTGGAAAGTCGGAGAACAGACTCATGACACTACTGCATACGCTCTGGCCGAAAATAAAGAGAAGGCTGCCCGCTCTGGCACTGCTGGTACTGACGCTCTTCTTCATCTGGGCGGCTTACGGTCCGCAGTTTCAGATCCTCCTGCCCATGGTGCGCAGGGGGGACAAGCAGGCTATCGTCGCTTATCTGTCGGGTGAAGACGCTGCCGCAGGCATGATCTGTGTCATGCTCCTGTCCGGACTTCAGGTGGCAAGTGTCGTGCTGCCCGGCATAGCGATCCACGTCGCCGCAGGTGTCCTCTACAGCTGGTGGAAAGCCTTTCTGCTGTGCTACACGGGTTTTATCCTGGGCAATATGGCTGTCTTTCTGTTTGCCCGGCACATGCGGGAGGAGGGAAGAACAGTCAGGATCAATCCGGGACCTACGGCTAAGAAGATCCTGGAAATGCTCAAGGGTACCCCGACCATGCTCGTGGTCATCGTGGTGTATATGGTGCCCGGTGTCCCGAACGGGATCGTGCCCTATATTGCAGCCAAGAGGAACATGAAGCCGGAGCGGTTTTTTATCGGGACAGCTGTGGGCGGCTGGCTCCAGATCCTTGCCTCCTGCGTGGCAGGCAGCTTACTCATCCGCGGCAGCATTCTGACAGGTGTACTCGTGATCCTGATCCAGTGGCTGGTGCTGGGCCTGATGCTCTGGAAGCGGGGCCTGCTCCTGAAATGGCTGACTTAGAGCCTGACAGAGTATTTGAGACGTGCATTTTTGAGAAAAAAGTGTATAATAATGGAAATATACAGAAGTGAGATATAACTAACCCAAGCGGACCTTGCTCCCGATGAGAGGATCCTGCTGTTGATGTCCCGGGCGTATGCAGTCCTGAATGCCGGGACAGAGGGGCATGGAGGTTGTTTTTTGGAGGGGAAACGGAATATAGAGATCGCGCTTGCGCACAGCCTGAAAGACCTGGTCGTCAAAGCGCCTTTTGAAAAAATAACCATCAAACAGATCGCGGACGGCGCCGGTGTCATCCGCGTGACTTTTTATAATCATTTTCAGGATAAATATGACCTCCTGGCATGGATCGTCCGCAGTGAAATTCTGGATCCTGTCCGGATCCTGGTCTCCAACCATATGTACCGGGAGACCCTGGTCCTGATCTTTTCCAATCTGATGCGGGACAGGGAATTCTATATGCGTGCCGCAAAGATCGAGGGGCAGAACTCTTTTGCGGATATCGTGAATGACTGCGCCTTCCGCATGGTCATGGACCTGTTCCGGGAGCGGGGAACGTCCACGGTCCATTCCTCGCATCAGTGGCTGACCATAGAGAATCTGGCCAAGTACTATGCCAACTCGATGAGCTATATCATACTGGAGTGGATCCGGACGGGAATGACAGTTCCGCCGGAGGAGATGGCGACGATCTACGAATACATCGGCACCCGGTCGATGTGGGATATGCTGGATGAATTCTGACCCCGGCAATGATTCTCCCTTCCCTGGGCATCCCGGACCGGCCTGCCGGTCTGAATGGAGCGGCGGAGTATACAAATCCGCGGCTTTGTATATTGACTTGCAACATGGATTTTGGATTGGATATTTTCATATCTGATCCTTTTTTTTATATTTATAGACGTTTGAGGAAAGTCCGGAGAGGACTGTCCTTTATTTATGGGAGAAAAAACAGACCGGGATCCCGGGTCGGGAGAAGCTCCCGGCAGTAGATTTCAAAGAGACAGATCATATAGAAAAACATAAAAATAGAAGGATCATAGTAAGAGGTTCGAATAATGAAGAGAAAACAGTTTCTGGCACTGATGATGACGGTGACGCTCCTGGCGGGCTCCAATATGACAGCGGTCACATCGCTGGCGGCTTCGCGCGCAGCTGCGGCAATGGGACAGGCGGTGATTACACAGAATGCACAGGCAGGCACAGGCATGCAGGCGGAGAACGGCGAGGCAGAGGATTCTTCCGGCGACGCAGCCCTGGAGAAGGCCATTACGGATGCAGTGGGACAGGTTTCCACCGGCGCCGCCAAGGAAGAGACTGTTTATATTTTTACGGACGCCTACGGAAAACAGCGCGACATCACGGTTTCCAACTGGCTGAAGAACCCTGAAAAAAAG
>DGRU01000160.1:0-10522 GCA_002390025.1 Lachnospiraceae bacterium UBA4380 | reverse complement strand
TCCCGGGACGGCGGCAAGCTGGTCTGGAACGCCAACGGAAACGACATCTACTATCAGGGAACCACGACCAGGCAGCCCCCCGTGTCGGAGAAGATCACCTATTATCTGGACGGCAAGGAGATTGCCGCTGAGGACCTGGCAGGCAAGAGCGGCAAGGTGAAGATCCATATCGACTACACCAACAACATGAAGTACAAGAACGTCTATGTCCCCTTCGCGGCAGTGACCGGCATGGCGTTTTCCAATGATACGGCAGCCAATGTCAAGGTTGACAACGGCTCTGTTGTCTCTGAAGGAAAGAACACAATGGTGGTCGGCATGGCATTCCCCGGACTGGAGGACAGTCTCAAGACAGTCCGCACCGAGTCCAAGGACATTGTCAACAAGCTTGACGACAAAGACAAGCAGAAGACCCTCGACAGGATCGATGATCTGGATATTCCCGGCAGTGTCGAGATCACGATGGATGCCAAAGACTTCAAGATGAGCACCTGCCTGACCATGGTTTTTTCCAACGTCTTTGAGATGAATGAAGAGGACGAGAAGGATTTTGATGCCGATCACAAGGATGCTTTTGACGAGATGGACGAGAAAGTCGCCGATCTTGAGAAAGACGGAGATGACCTTGCAGACGGAACCCAGGAACTCGTCGACGGGGTGAAGGAGGCAAAAGACGGCACGGATGAACTCTATGACGGCGTAAAGGAGCTGAAGGACGGCGTCCGGAAGTATACCGACGGGGTTGACAAGGTCAATGACGGCGCGCAGACCCTTGCGGACGGCGCGCAGACGCTGACAGAGAATGATGATACACTCCGGAAAGGCATGAAAAGTCTGGGCGACGGCGCAAAAGAGCTTGCCGGCGGCGCAAAGGCTCTGGCTGACGGCGCCAAGACTCTGACAGACAACAACTCCGCACTGAACAAGGGGATCGAACAGCTTGTAGCGGGTACCGGCAGTGACGGAGAAAAGACACTCGGCAGCGGAATAAAGGGAATGCAGTCCGGATTAAAAGTGATCGGGGACGGCATCAGTGCCTATACCGGCGGTGTGGCGGCTGCAAGCAGCAGCCTGAACGGCGCAAAAGACAGCGTGAGTGCTCTGAAGGAAGGCTCCGCTCAGCTCGCGGATGAAGAAAAGGGTCTTCCCGCCTATGTGAAGGGCGCCGATGCGCTCGCAGACAGCCTTCTGCTGCCGGAAAACGGCGGAACAGAAGGAGATGTGAATATTACTGTTTCTGCCGGAAAACTTGCAGCGGGTGCCTCTGCGGTGAAAGCGGGTGTCGATCAGCTCGTCGCTTCTGTCAATCAGCTCAGCGGCAGCATTGAAGCTGCTGCAAAAGCCGCAGGACAGGCAGCAGCCGATACCGGTACAGCGGCGTCGCATGCAGGTACAGCTGCAGCTGACGCGGGAACCGCTGCCTCCCATGCATCGGATTTCATCAGTGATGCGGAATCCGTAAAGACTACCCTGGCGGGGGCATCCGGCGACGCACAGGATGTGATCGACTCGGCGGCCAAGGCAAAGACCGTCGCCGAAAAGGCCAAGAGCGCAGTGGAAAGCGAAGAGGACGGACCCAAAAAGAAGGCCGGGGATGCCTCGGACGCTGCAGACAAGGCGGCCTCTTCCGCAAAAGATGCCATCGGCGATGCCAAAGACTCTGTCAACAAGGTGGGAAGCCCTCTCGACGAGGCAATGGAAGCATCGAAGGTCAGCAGTGCCGATGACGGCAAGATCTCCGCAGGAGATGTCGATATCCATCTCGATGGCGGAGATGTCCGGCAGGATGTCTATGATCAGGTGTATGATGCACTTCCCGACTCCATGAGCGATGAGGAGAAGAAATCCGCCGCCAAAGCTGCTGCGGACGCCGCAAAAGACGCAGTCGATGATGCTGCCGGATCGGCAAAGGAAGCCGCAAAAAAAGCTGTCAGCGACAAGGTTGACGAGGCGAATTCCGTGATCGGCAAAAAGAATGAGGCCCTGATGGCGGCTCATGACAAGGCCGGCAAGGCAGCGGAACAGATTGAGAGTGCCAGGAGCGGTCTGGACAGTGCAAAGGAGGATGCGGAATCTGCCGCAGGAGCGGTTTCTGATGCAGCAGATTCCGTGAAGAGTGCTGCCGGCAGCCTTGCCGACGAGGCAGGTAAGGTGGCTGCAGCTGCACAGGAGACATCCGATAAAGCAGAAGCACTGAAAACAGCAGCCAATGCGGCAGGAAAGCTTTCCCTGGACGAACTGAGTACAGATGCCTCGGCACTGGGCTCAGACGCCGCCGCTCTCAAAAAAGATGCTGAAGAGACGCTGGCAGCAGATGCGGGAACCATCAAGGCAGATGCGGAGGCAATTGCAGCGATCGGAAAAGCTATGTCTCAGGAGGATGAAGAGGGAAAGACAGCTGCTGACAGAATGAAAGAACTCCAGGCCGGTGCTGCGGCTGTCGATGCAGGGCTGGGAACACTTTCGGGCACACTCAGCTCCGAGAGTATGCAGACAAATCTGAAGACCCTGAAGTCGAGCGGAGCGGCGGTCGAGGCCGGTGTCGCCTCTGTCAACAGCGGCATCCAGACTCTGTATGCCTCTCTCTTCGGCGAAGAGGGTCTTGCGGCGGGACTCACCAAGCTCGTATCCAAAAATGACAGCCTCAACAGCGGCATGACGGCACTCAAAGACGGCGCCGATGCGCTTGCCTCCGGTATTGCGGATGCCAATGCAGGCTCGATCAAGCTGCAGGAAGGCATCGAGGCCTACACGGCGGGCGTTTCCGCCCTCAAAGAGGGCTCAGGAAAACTTTCTGCCGGTGCATCTGCCGCCAAAACAGGGGTATCCGCTCTCACAGAGGGAATCAGGAAGTACCTTGCCGGTGCAGAGGAGATTGAAAAGGGCACCGGAAAGCTGGCAGACGGCACCGAAGAGCTGAGCAGCAACTCGGGCAAGCTCAATGACGGCCTGGATGAACTGGTCAGCGGTGTGGGTGAGTTTGTGGACGGCATGCAGGAAATGCTGGACGGCTGCATCGAACTCAACGACGGCGTCATCGAGTTCCGTGAAGACGGGATCCGGAAACTGGCGGATATCTACCGGACAAACATCAGGTCCCTGGATGACAGTCTGATGGAGATCAAAGAGGCCGCGAAGACCTACAAGACCTTCAGCGGCGCTCTCAACAACGAGGACAATAACGTCAAATTCATTATCAAGACTGATAGTATCGAGACGGACGAGGACTGATTCCTGCCGGAACTGTCGGAGGACTGCAATGGAAACGCATCTGTTGTTTTTAATAGTGATTTTTGCCGGGCTTGCACTCGGGATTTACGGGGTCGTGATCCAGCGGGGAGCGAATCTGATCCGGACCGATGCAAGGACGGCCGTGATGTCTCTGATCTGGGGGGCAGTCCAACTGGGCGCTTCCCTTGCCGGATACCAGGCCGGCAGCTGGATCCTGCGGTTTGAGATGGGGAGAGAGAGAAGTATTTTCTGGATCCATATCCTGGCCGGCGTGATCTTTGCGGGCATTGGCATCCGCATGCTCCTAAAGGCTTTTCAGAAAAAGACCTATCTGGAGCACCGCATGGAGAATCTTGATATCCGGGGGGATATCATCCTGGCGCTGCGCCTGTGTATCCATGCTTTTTTCAGCGGGATCGCCTGTGCCCTTCTGCGGTTCAGCCTTCCCGCAGTACTGATCTGCGCTTTTGTGATCACCGCTTTTTCCGTGGTGGGAGGATACATTTCCGGACAGATCTGGGGCGCCGAACCCAGCGGCAAAGCCTACGCCATCGGCGGAGGCCTCCTGTGCCTGGTCAGCGTCGCGCTGCAGATCGTTTAAATCGTTTAAAGAATAATTGTTCCCGATAAACCGCAGGCCTGCAGCATGCTGCACGGATGGAGCGCGGAAGATGCTGCTCTGAGGGGCAGCCCGCATCCGGCGCACCGTGATCTGAGTCTTGAAAGAATAGCCAGCGAATTCTTGTGATTCCGTAACGGTCATGAACTGGCTGGCTTTTATTTAGTGAAGGGTATTCCCTTCTGAGATAAAAAACCCGTATGTCTTTTTGAATGGAAAGAGACATACGGGTTTTTTCGTTGTAAATCATGTCAAAAGAAAGATCCTGCTCCTGCTGCCGGTATCAGATGATTCCGGATCCTGTGGATTCACGCAGGATCAGCTCGGTCGGCATGAAGGTGATCCGGTACTCGCGGCTTATGTCGGTGATCCTTCCCAGCAGAAGCTCTGCAGCGATCCGTCCCATACCCTGTGTATGAATATGAACGGTCGAAAGAGAGGGGGAGTGGAAGCGGGATTCGGGTGAGTCGTCAAAGCCCAGTACCAGGACATCTTCCGGGCAGCGGACACCCATGCGGCGCAGGGAGCTGATCAGATTGATGGCGATAAAATCGTTGGCGCAGATCAGAATCTCCGGCAGGGCAGGAATGCTCTGCAGCTTCACATACAGTTCTTCAGCGGAATCGGCGACACGCGCAGGAGACTGTCTGGGGGGATAGTCGAGGACGGAATAGGGCTGGACAGGTTCATATCCGTAATAGGCTGCAGCGGACATACAGGCGGCGCCCCTTTCAAAAAAAGACCGGCAGTGCTTCATATTGCCGATAAAGCCCACTGTTTTTCTGCCCTTTTCTGCCATTTGCTGCAGGAAAGTGTAGATCCCTTTCTTGTTTTCCATGAGCAGAAGATCCGCGGAGATATCATCGCGGTGAAATTCGGCAGGACCATCGATCATCAAAAAGGGAAGACCAAGCGAAGAGAGCATACGGCAGTATTCGTAATGAAACAGTTCGATGCTGAAAATGCCGGCAAGTTTGGGTATGTTCAGGTTCCCGGGAAGGCGCAGGAGATCAAGATCTCCCGGAAGAATCGTGTAGATGGTCAGGGAGTAACCATAGGAGGAAAAAATCTGCTGCATGCGGTCCAGGGTCGTCACCCCGAAATGGGAATTACCCGGTCGGGATGCAGTGATCAGGGCGATTTCCCTCCTGTCCGCCGAAGCGGCCTGCACGGGGGAGACACCGCTGGTAATTGCCTGAGAGAATCCGGCCGGATTCACACCTGATATGGAGATGCCGGAGAAACTTGCTTCAGAGAACTGTCGGTAGCCCATTTCCATGGCCTTGCGCAGGATGAGTTCCCTTGTTGCGGGTGCGATGATTCCTGTGTTATTGATTGCTTTTGAGACGGTATTCCTGGAAAGGCCGAGGGCGTCGGCAATATCCTGCATGGTGACTCTTGCGGACATGATGTGCTCCTGTCTGGTTTACGGTGTTGATGACGATCCTTTTCTTCATGTGCAGGACGTCTGAGATGATCTGCATGTCGGGATCAGATAAGCGAATAGAATGAATATGAATTGATTATACAAAAGTAAAAAGGGTTCGTCAAACTATGTAAACAGTAATGTAAAATAAACATATGTCACAGAAAATGTAAAATTTATTATTGTGCATATGTAACATTAGACGCGGATAAATGTGATAATATGTAACAATAGTGACTAAAATCTGGTTGACAGTGGGCGATACGACATTTATAATGTCTGTGTATGTAAAAAGGTTTGTGCAAATGTAAAATTACTTAGTATGCGAATAATTTATGCATAATGTTACAACTTGATGTTACAAATCCATAAAAACAATCGCTCGAAAGAATCCGCAGAGAATAATTGATATGAACAATAACACCTGCAGCCCTATGCTGCTTTCAGCCCGCAGGGCAGAGGCTGAGAAAATGGCGGAGATCTCTCCCGAAGAGCGTCCCGCTTTTCATCTGACACCTCCCGCAGGATGGATGAATGACCCGAATGGTTTTTCTTTTTACGGCGGAAAGTACCATCTGTTTTTTCAATACAATCCCTATGCTGCGCATTGGGACAAGATGCACTGGGGGCACGCAGTCACCAGCGACCTGCTGAAATGGACCTACCTTCCGGCGGTGCTTGCGCCGGATTCGGCTTTGGATGAGGGAGGATGTTATTCCGGAAGTACTATTGAGCTGGAGGACGGGCGTCATCTTCTGATGTATACGGGACTTACTCCTGTGCCGGAGCAGTGCGGCAGCCATAGGTCAGATGCCGATGATTCGTCCGGGCAGAAAGCACCGGAATACTATCAGGTGCAGAATATCGCAGTCGGCGACGGCAGAGACTATGTGAAGTATGAAAGGAATCCTGTGATCGGGAGCAAGATGCTGCCGGAAGGCTCTGACCTCCATGAATTCAGGGATCCGAAAATGATTCCTTTAAGAGATGGAAGCTATGGTGTGCTGACCGTGAGCATGGGAGAAGATGGACTCGGACGGGTCCTCCTGTTCGGGAGCGGTGACGGCTTTTCATGGCATTTTCTGAGAGAACTGTATCGCAACGACGGCCGTTTCGGACTGATGTGGGAATGCCCGGATTTCTTTGAACTGGACGGCAAATGGTTCCTGCTGGTCAGCCCGATGGATATGCTCCGCAGGGACTTTGAATATCACAACGGATACGAGTCCATGGTGTTTGGCGGGAGTTTTGATGAAGAATCTCTGGAATTCAAACCGGACTATGACCAGTGTGTGGATTACGGGATCGACTTCTATGCTGCCCAGACCATGAGCGCCCCCGATGGCCGCCGGATTATGGTCGGGTGGATGCAGAACTGGGAAACGAGAGCAATGATTCCCGGGGATATGAAATGGGCTGGACAGATGACTGTGCCGAGAGAACTGACATTCCGTGACGGGCGGCTCTGTCAGCAGCCGGTGAGGGAAATCTCCCGGTATTACGGCAGCACTGTTTTCTACAGGAAAGTGCCGATCTCGGATGAAATCCATCTGTACGGAGTGAGCGGCAGGATCATCGACCTCGATATAAAGATCAGTCCTGCGGAGAATGAACCTCTCTACCGGTATTTTGTGATCCGGTTTGCCATGAATGAGGAATACTATTCCGAAGCCATGTACAGCCCGGATACAGGGATATTTGTGATCAGCCGGGAAAACTCCGGAACCAGAAAGGGGCTTCTTCATCGGCAGAACTGTCTGGTGCCGGAAAGCAGGGACGGAAATCTGTCTGTGCGCATTCTTCTTGACAGATACAGCTTCGAGATTTTCATCAATGACGGCAGATATGCCATGAGCGCCGTGATTTACACGGATCTGAGTGCGGATCAGATCTCCTTCCGCGCCGGAGGCAAAGCGATCATCGATGTGGAAAAGAGGGAGATCAAACATTAAAACAGGTACCATTAATGTGTCGGACTGCATGATGTTATTAAATTATGGGGCCGGACATTTTCAGGGCGATAGCCCGGAAAGGGAGAACTTTATGAAAAAACATTTTAAGAGAGCTGCAGCGGCGTTGATCGCCGGAATTCTTGCAGCAGGACTCCTCGCAGGCTGCGGCGGCGGTGGCGGTGCGGCATCTTCGGACAGCGGATCCGGCGGCGGCACAGCGATTACCATCTTCAACTCCAAGATGGAAATCCAGAGCCAGCTCGAGGAAAAGGCTGCTGAGTATTCCGAAGAGAAGGGCGTAGATGTTGAGGTCTACTATTCCAGCGATACTGTAGCTGCACACCTGGCAACAAGGTATTCCTCCAACGAGCCTTATACCATTTCCATGGTTGACGCCAAGGATGTCTATGCACTTGCAGAAGAGCACGCACTTGATCTCAGCGATCAGGAATGGGTTGCCAACACCACTCAGGCTATCTCCGTCAATGACAAGGTCTACGGCTTCCCTGTATGCGTCGAGGCCCGCGGCATCATCTACAATGCGGACGCCATCAAGAAGGCGACCGGTGAGGATTTCGATCCCGAGTCCATCAAGACCACCGATGATTTCAAAGCCATCATCGACAAGTGCAAAGCCGGCGGCATGGAAAGCCCTGTCGGTGTCATGAAAGAAGACTGGTCTCTGGCCGCTCATTTCTTTTCAGAAATTTATGAGCAGCAGGCAGATCCCGATGCCTTCATCGCAGGCATCAAGGACGGCTCCATCAAGCTGGCCGACGACAAGAAGTTCAACGAGATGATGGATACTTTTGATGTTCTCCGTGACAACAACTATGCGAAGGATGCTGCAATCTCCGCAGAGCGTGAAGTCACAGAGCAGAAGCTGGCTGAAGGCGAGATTGCTTTCATGTACGGCGGTAACTGGGACTGGTCCGTCATCAATGCATATGACTACTCCGAGAACATGGGCATGATGCCTGTTCCCAACAACAGCGGCGACGGCTCCGACTCCAAGCTCGTCGGCGGCGGCTCCAAGTATTTCTTCATCGACAACTCCGAGAATACCTCTCCTGAGCAGCAGCAGGCTGCCAAGGATTTCCTCAACTGGCTGGCAAACGATCCTGAAGGCCAGGAATTCATCGTTACTGAGTGCGCTCTGGTTCCTGCTTTCTCCAACAATACTCTTGAAGTTTCCGATCCTCTTGGAAAATCCGTCAAGAAGTATGCCGATGCAGGCGCTCTGATCCCTAACTACAACTACCTTCCTGATGATCACTACTCCATCGTCGGCGCTTCCATGCAGAAGTACCTGGCAGGCGAGATCGACCGCGCAGGCCTTGCCGATGAAGTCACAACATACTGGGCAACCGCAGAGGTAGGTGCGCACTGATCATTTAAAAACGCAGGGGGAACAATATGAAACGAAATACTATGTCTTATAAGGTGCAGCAGTTCCTCATGTTTGCAGGCGTCGCGGCGCTCCTCTTCTGTGCAGTTGTTGTTATTCCGTTCGTCTACGGTATTTATCTGACGCTGACCAGCTGGGATGGTATTGCCAAGACAAAACCTTTTGTCGGTCTTGCAAACTATGCGGAGGCATTCAAGGACGTCGCCTACTGGCAGGCTCTTGGCCGCACCGCGATCTACTCGATTTTCGCAGTCGTACTCATTAATGTGGTTGCCTTTGCTCTGGCATATCTGGTAACCAGCGGAATCAAGGGACAGAACTTCTTCCGGGCAGGTTTCTTCGTACCCAACCTGATTGGCGGTATCGTTCTCGGTTATGTCTGGAAATTCGTCTTTAACCGTGCATTCGTGGCGATTGCTTCCAAGATCGCGAATCAGCAGGTCCCCTCGCTTCTGTCCACAACGAGCGGTGCGATGTTCTGCCTGGTCCTCGTGTCCGTCTGGCAGTTCGCCGGCTATATGATGCTGATCTATGTCGCCGGCTTCATGAGCGTTTCCGATGCCCTCAAGGAAGCGGCCATGATCGACGGCTGTACACCCGCACAGGCTATGTGGAATGTCACAATTCCTCTGATGCGCGCGTCTTTCGTACAGTGCATCTTCCTGAGCATCACCAGATGCTTCGTTATTTACGATGTGAACCTGTCCCTGACCAAAGGTGAGCCCTTCAACACTTCTGTCATGGCAGCTATGCACGTGTACAACACGGCATTCACCTACAAGAAGTACGGTCTCGGCCAGGCAGAGGCACTCATCCTCTTCGTGGTATGCGCAATTGTCGGTATCACCCAGGTCTACATCGGTAAGAAAGGGGAGGTGGCAGCATGACACAGAACGAAAAAGCCGCAAGAAAGAAAAAGATCATGCACGCCGTTATGTGGGTCGTGCTGCTGATCCTGTTTATCTGCTTTGTCGCCCCCTTCATCCTGGTCGTGATCAACGTTTTCAAGACCAAGGGCGATATCACTTCCAATCCGCTTTCGCTTGTCGGTGAACACGGATTTACCCTCAAAAACTTCCCTGAAGCCATGAAGAAGATGAACTTCTGGCTGGTATTCATGAACTCGGCGATCATCACCATCAGCGCGACGATCCTGACCATCCTGGTTTCTGCCATGGCATCTTTCGTCATTGTCAGAAATCAGAAATGGAAGGCCTGCTCTCTCCTGTTCGCAGCTATGGTCGCCTCCATGGTCATTCCTTTCCAGGTCCTGATGGTACCCCTTGTATCCGTCTACGGCGGATCTTTCGGTGTCCTCAACCACAGGCTGACCCTGATCCTGATGCATGTAGGCTTCTCTGTCTCCATGGCAACCTTCATGTTCCACGGCGCGATCCATACAAATATCCCGCTCGAACTTGAGGAAGCTGCATACATCGACGGCTGCACGCGGTGGCAGACCTTCTGGAAGATCGTCTTCCCGCTGCTCAAGCCCACCATCGCAACCGTAGCGATCATCGACGCAATGGCGTTCTGGAATGACTACCTTCTGCCCAGCCTCGTGCTCACCAAGAAGAATCTCTACACGATTCCGATTGCCACACAGGCTTTCTATGGAACCTATTCGACGGATATCGGCCTTGTCATGGCAGCCCTCCTTCTGGCAATGGCTCCGATCCTGATCCTGTACGTGTTCCTGCAGAAGTACATCGTCGAAGGTGTAACCAGCGGCGCTGTAAAGGGATAAACGGACAAAGTAAAACCTTCTATAGGTTAAAAACCTCTTTCTTCTATATTATCCCCATTTTGTCTCACACCTTGTGTGTGGAGATGCCCTGCAAAAAAGCCGGCTTTACGCCGGCTTTTTTGCCTGTCCGGAATCTTTT
>DGRU01000193.1:7798-16560 GCA_002390025.1 Lachnospiraceae bacterium UBA4380 | reverse complement strand
CAGCAGACCTGGGAGCCGCTGCGGCTGCAGCTGCTGCGGTCTCTGCCTCCGCAGCTGCCGTCTCTTCGAGAGTCTCGGTAACGACGTTGTCCTGCGGTGAAGACCAGCCGCCGGCAGGGATCAGATCCACATCCTCAGGATAGTCCGCTTCCTCATCAAACTCGATCTTGCGGGCAGGGCGGGGTCTGGGGCGGGGGGCAGGTCTCGATGCGGGCTTCGCCGCTGCGGAAGAGCGTCTGGTCTGTTTCCTGACGGGAGGAAGCTCTTCCTCCTCTTCATCTTCTTCGTCCTCTTCGTCCTCGTAGTCCTCGTCTTCGTCGTAGTCCTCGTCATCCTCATCTTCGTCTTCATCGTAATCGTCTTCATCATCACTTGAAGAAAAGATGCTCTTGAGCATGCTCAGGAATCCGCCCTTGCGGGGAGCCCTCTCCTCGTCCTCTTCATAGTCATCCTCATCGGAATCGTCTTCATCGTCGTAGAGGCCTTCATCATAATACTCATCGTCCTCTTCCTCCTCTTCCTCCTCTTCATCCATGGGAGCAAAAAGGGCCTTCTGACGACTGCGTGATTTGGCTCCGAAAAGACCGGCTTCTTTTTTGCGGGGTGCGGGCTCTTCTGCCTCGTCCTCCTCGTCTTCCTCGAAATCATCTTCATCGGAAGGGACGGCTGCGCCGTCATCCCCGTCTTCGGGAGTGCTGTCCTGAGAAGCATCTTCATCTGCTTCTTCTGCTTCTTCACTGTCCCAGTCGAACTCGTCCTCTTCTTCATCCTCGGAAGCACGCGCGCGGTTTGCACGGGTTCTCTCTCTGCGGGACCTTCTGGAAGGGGCGGGCGCGCCGCCGTTTCTGCGAAGGACAACATAGAGGAAAATGATGAGTGCCACCAGAAGGATCAGCAGGATGCAGGCGATGGTGCGCCATCTGCCTGCGGAAGCCGCGCTCTTCTGTGCAGCGTTCTGGGCGTCGCTGAGCTTCTCCAGATCACCGATCCGGATCTGCTTGTCGGTATCGTAATTGTAGATATACCAGCTTCCCGTGCCGTTTTCTTCCGCATTGAAGTTGACGCTGAACTGGGCATTGGGATCTGTGTAGGGATCATACTCCTGTCCGTTGTCGACATCGGGGGAATCCTGGGATTCGGCAGAATCTTCGGGAGAAACGCCTGTGCCCGAGCCGTCTGCGGAAGCAGGTGTCCCTGCAGCCGGATCAGTCTCTTCCGGGCTCCAGTCATCATCGATCACGTCTTCCTCATCGACGACATCCTCCTGGTCGGCTTCCTGCGCCTCTTCGGGCTGCGCAGTCTCTTCCTCCGGAACAGCCGCGTCTCCGTTGTCGACCCACTGGGCTTTAACATAACCTTTGTTTCCGTTCTGGAGTTCTACATAGAACCACTCGTTCCCGGAACCATCAGTCGCCTTGGAAAGGACTGTGACCTGATCTCCCTGCTGCAGCACGCCTATAGCATTGGAGTAATCGCTCTTATCCTCTGCAGAGTTTCGAATGGTGACATCCGTGGCATTGATCGTAGCGGCTGCTACAGTCATCATTGTCAGGATGAGAGCTGCTGTGAGTGCTGCAGCTGCTGATGCAAGCCTGACGGCACATCTGCGTCCCAGTCTTGTGTTTTTCATTATCTCCCTCCGAGGCCGGAGCCTCTGACTCCGGCAGTGCTGTACACTGTATCGTTCTCCTGATGAGAGGAAACCTCCGTCCGCAACCCCGGTTACGTTGATTCCCACACTGCATATTCTGATCCAGTATTTTTCAGTTTCCGGACACTACTGTTTCTGAAGGGTCCGTGCCCGACAGTAATGCCATCTAACATTATAGCACCGGATATGCTTTTGTGGGAACAATTATTGTCAATTCCTCTGCAACAGATTCCATACAACGTTACTGTTCACGCCCTCTCGAGGGGCGTGACAGTAACTTGCGTTCGCCCATGCTAAATTCGCTCCGCGAATGGGGCGAACGCCGTTTAACTCGGGTTTTTGCGTTGGAAACCACGCAAAAACACCTCGAGTTCAGGTGGGTCTGTACAGTAACCATACAATTGCTGCCGCAGGCCTTACACGGCATCGATTGCCTTGCCGATGTCGCTGCGCATATACATCTTGTCAAAATGCACATACTTCGCGGCCTCATAGGCATTGGCGCGGGCCTCTTTGAGTGTATCGCCGATGGCGACGACGCCCAGGACTCTTCCGCCGCTGGTCACGGTATTGCCGTCCTTGTCAAAGGAAGTGCCTGCGTGATAGCAGCGGTACTGTGTCTGTCCGTCGAACTTGTCCAGACCGGTGATGACCTTGCCCTTTTCATAGCTCTCAGGGTAGCCGCCGGAGGCGATGACGACACAGACTGCCGCATTGTCATAGAACTCCAGATTGATCTGGTCCAGAGTACCGTCGATACATGCTTCCATCACATCGATGATATCCGTCTTCATACGGGGCAGGACGACCTGGGTCTCGGGATCGCCGAAGCGGGTGTTGTACTCGAGGACGCGGGGGCCGTCGGGGGTCATCATGAGGCCGAAATAGAGGACACCGCGGAAAGGACGTCCCTCTGCCGCCATGGCCGCCACGGTCTTGTCGTAAATATTCTCACGGCACCAGGCGTCAATCTCGGGGGTGTAGAAGGGGCTGGGGGAGAAGGTTCCCATGCCGCCGGTGTTGAGGCCGGTGTCGCCGTCTCCCTGGCGCTTGTGGTCCTGGGAGGAAGTCATCAGCTGATAGTGGGTGCCGTCCACGAATGCGAGCACGGAGACTTCGCGGCCTGTCATGAACTGCTCGATGACAACACTGCTGCCTGCATCGCCGAACTTTTTGTCCATCATCAGCTCGCGGATGCCGTCCTTGGCGGAAGCCAGGTCCTCACAGATCAGGACGCCCTTGCCCAGAGCCAGTCCGGATGCCTTGAGAACGATGGGGAAAGAAGCTGTCTCGAGATAAGCCAGTGCCTTGTCCGCATCGTCAAAGGTCTCGTAAGCAGCTGTCGGAATGCCGTATTTTTTCATCAGATCCTTGGAAAAAGCCTTGCTGCCCTCGATGATGGCCGCATTGGCGGGGGTGCCGAAAATGCGCAGTCCCTCTGCCTCAAAGGCGTCCACGATGCCCGCGCAAAGCGGATCATCCATGCTGCAGACAGTGAGGTCGATCTCTTTTTCCTTCGCAAAAGCGGTCAGTGCCGCAAAATCCATGGTCCCGATCGGGACACACTCGGCGATACGCGCGATGCCGGCATTTCCGGGAGCGCAGTACAGCTTCGCAACGCGTTCGCTGCGAAGGATCGCGTCCGCGATCGCATGTTCTCTTCCGCCGCCGCCTACCAGCAGCACCTTCATGTTCATTTTCTTCTCTGCCAAGTCTTTTTCCTCCTGCGAAATCCGCTTGTCAAATCACTGTCTGTTCGGCCATGCCGCTCATTGGAGCAGGCTGTTTTCGTATAAACCACGGACAGCGGAGACGGCAGCCTGTGCTGCGCCCTCCGCTCTCCATGTCTCAAGCTTTCTATATGGGTCCTGTACGACGGTACAATGGGACCTGTGGATGGTACGAAGGAATCTGTGCGATCTGCAAAAAATGCAAAAGCGTATCCTTCGCTGAAAATCAGGAAATCCTTGTCCTGCGGCCCTCGATTTTGACCCTTCCCGCTGCGATCAGGTCGATGGCGCGGGGCAGAATGACCCATTCCGCCTGCTCCATGACACGGCGCTGCAGTGTCTCGGGAGTGTCGTCTTCCATGATGTCGACCGCCTTCTGCAGGATGATCGGTCCCGTGTCGAGGTTCTCATCCACAAAGTGCACGGTTGCGCCGGTCACCTTCACGCCGCGCTCAAGAGCTTTCTCGTGGACGTGCAGACCGTAATGACCCTTTCCGCAGAAGGAAGGGATCAGGGCGGGATGGATATTGATGATCCTGCCTGCATAAGCCGCGCAGATCTGTTTGGGTACGGCGACCATAAAGCCCGCCAGCACGATGAGATCCGGGGACACTTCGTTGATCCTGGCCAGCAGGGCCTCGTTAAAGGCCTCCCGGTCCGGATAATCCCTGGGCGAAACACAGATGCCGGGAATACCGGCCCTGGCCGCCCTCTCCAGAGCATAGGCGCCTGCATTATTGCTGATCACCTGGACGATCTGCGCATTGCGGATCGTGCCGTCCTGGATGCGGTCGATGATAGCCTGCAGGTTTGTCCCGCCGCCGGAAACACAAACTGTCACTCTCAGCATACGTCGACTCCTTTTTCTCCGGCGGCAATGCTGCCGATCAGATATGCCTTTTCTCCCATCGCCTCGAGTGCGGCGATGGCCTTATCCGCGTCCTCTGCCTTCAGAGCCAGCACCATGCCGATGCCCATGTTGAAGGTATTGTACATCATGTGCTCCTCGATATTGCCGCGCTTCTGCAGGAGCCTGAAAATTGCAGGGACTTCATAACTGTCCTTCTTCACGCAGGCCCGCACGCCGTCGGGGAGCATTCTGGGGATATTCTCGTAGAAACCGCCGCCGGTCACATGGCTGCAGCCCTTGATCGTGACGCCTGCCTCGCGGACGCTTCTAAGGGCGCGCACATAGATCTTGGTGGGACGGAGAAGGGCGTCGCCCAGGGTCTCGCCCAGCTCGGGATAGAACTCACGCAGATTCTCTTCATTGACATCAAAGACCTTGCGGACCAGGGAGAAACCGTTTGAGTGGACGCCGGAGGAGGCAATGCCTACCAGGACGTCTCCGGGGCAGATGTCCGCGCCCGTGATCAGATTCTTCTTGTCCGCCGCGCCGACTGCGAATCCCGCCAGGTCGTACTCGTCCTCGGGATAAAAACCGGGCATCTCGGCAGTCTCACCGCCGATCAGGGCAGCGCCGGCCTGTTCACAGCCGTCACAGACACCCTTGACGATCTGCGCGATCTTCTCGGGGACATTTTTGCCGCAGGCGATATAGTCGAGGAAGAAAAGCGGCTCGCCGCCCGCGCACGCCACGTCATTGACGCACATGGCGACGCAGTCGATGCCCACAGTATCGTGCCGGTCCATCAGGAAGGCGAGTTTGAGCTTTGTTCCGACGCCGTCCGTTCCGGACAGAAGTACGGGATCATCCATTTCCTTGATCCCGGCCAGTGAAAAGGCGCCCGAAAAGCCTCCGAGTCCTCCCATTACTTCCGGACGCATGGTCCTTGCGACGTATTCTTTCATCAGTTCAACGCTGCGATATCCGGCTTCAATATCGACGCCGGCACTCTTGTAATCCATCATGTTCTGCGGGTCTCCTTATGTATGATCTTTATCTTTTCATGTAAACAGTTCTTTACAGGCCGCCCCGGCAGGCAGAAAACTCCGCCAGCCGGAGCCTGACGGCCTGCAGCCTTCTGACAGCTATCGTTTTCTCTTAATAATTTTTGTATCCGGCTTCCTGCAGATGTGCGTCCTTTTTCTGGACTTCCTCGAGCTGACGCTGTGAGAAATCCTTCAGTCTCTGCAGCAGTGCCTCATCCGAGATGGCCAGCATCTTGGCTGCCAGGATGCCCGCATTCTTTGCTCCGCCGATCGCGACGGTGGCCACGGGGATGCCGCTGGGCATCTGGACGATCGAATACAGAGAATCGCGGCCGCCCAGAGAGGTGGTGTGCATGGGAACGCCGATGACAGGGAGCGGGAACATTGCCGCACACATGCCCGGCAGATGGGCTGCCATGCCTGCGCCGGCGATAATGACCTTCATGCCGGCCGCTTCCGCGCCTTTGGCATAGTCAAAAAACACGTCCGGCTCGCGGTGGGCGGAGATGATCCGCATCTCATAGCTCACGCCAAGTTCTTCGAGAACTTCAGCCGCCTTCTTCATTACGGACAGATCAGAGTCACTGCCCATTACAATTCCTACCTGTGCCATTTTTGTACCTTTCCTTCCTGAATCAAGACTGGCCCGCGGGTCGTAGGCGCCGGATGGGTGCCGCCCTTTCAGACCGGCAGTCTCTCCACCGCGTTCGTGCGCTCCCGCAGAGCGTTTATTTCAGAGAGCCTGCCCCCTGCCGAAATAAAGCAGAAAAACATAATACATTACATATTTGATGATTGCAAATCCATGGCTCTCTTTTTCAGCCTGTTTTCGGTTTATTTTTTCCGATTCTATGCAAAAACAGTGTTTACAGCCCCGGTCCGGCCGCCGGCACCGCATCGGGGAACCGCCGGTACAAATACGGGCTTTGCCTGTAGTTTAATCAAAAAAATCATTTAGTGCAAGTAACTATTGCTGTTAACGGTTTTTGTTACAGGTTGAACTGCAGATTTCCCGGAGTCTCCCGGGCTTCAGGCAAAGAGCCAGGTCCTCTTCCATGTCCGCGGATCCGGTGCTTCTGCTTCCCCGAAGTTCAGACAAGGGGTTCGTGTGTCTATTCCCCCGCAGCTCAGGCAAAGGGTTCATTCAAAAGCTCCGTGCCCGGTAGAACAAATCTGCCCTCGCTGATGATGGGGATCCGGCTGCCGTCCGCGCGCACGGCGGCCAGAAGGCCTACCTCCTCATAGGGAATCGTTATGTCTGTGTGGCAGCCGAAATAGGCCTTGTCCGGGTCCGTCTCACGCAGGAGAGAATACTCGTTCTCCTTGGCGAAGATCTCCTTTCCGTCGGGATTGAAGATGCGGTTTTCCTCCTCGTGGCTGTAGCAGGTATCGCCCACTGCAAAATGGGGGCCTGTCTTCTCCGCGATCAGGATAGGAAGCCTCTCCAGAAAGCCCAGCCTTTCCGCCAGGACACAGGCCGTCGTATTGGTGCCGATCGCGCACTCTCCCATGGGAAGTGTCTCATGGTGGAAGAGGATATTTTCTTCGATATACTTTCTGCCTTCCTCTGCAGTCGGAAATCCTCCGCAGCTGTAGTCCGCGATCCGTCCGTCCTCAAACCGAATGGCCAGATCCTGGAAGAGCAGGCCCTCCAGGTAGACCTTTGAAACGTGCAGAAGGCCGTCTGTCCCCTCCAGGGCAGGTGTTGTAAAGACCTCTCCCACGGGGATATTTACATCCGCCACGCAGTTTTCGAAGATGGTCTGCCTTGCGGGATCCTGCGGTGTCTGCAGGCGCACGGTCAGATCGGTCCTGTTCTCTCCCCGTCCCAGGACACGGACGCTCTGCGCCGTATCCAGCACTTCAATGATGCGCGCCTGCACATCGCGGTAGGTCACATAGTCCAGGGTATTGATATCAATGACGGCATGGAATATCTCATCAAAGGAGGCATCCGGTTCTCTGCCCTCATACCCTTTTGTGATCTCGGGGATGGGGAAGGCGATGATGGTAAAGCTCCTCTCCCGTCCGATCACAGCCCGGTCGTAGAGAAGGTCCGCCTCCTGTCTGAAGCGGGCGATCTTCTTCTGCTGGGACCTGGAAAAACGCGGATAACCCTCGTGCATAATCGGGGAAAAGGGCTTCTCGCCGAATGTCTCCATCACAGCCGGGCCGGCATAGAGCACCGTCTCATCGGCCAGTTCCCTGTAGGCCTGCTGCAGGGCCTGGGAGCGCCTGCTCCGCAGGACATCGTTGAAAAAGAGAGCCAGATCCTCCCTGTGATCGTATCCATACTGTTTATTGGCAGGTGTCGTCGAGATACCGCCGCCTCCGCGGCCCAGATGCTGGGTAAAGAGATTGCCCTGCTGTCCGGCGGCCACGGGCTCAAGGCCCATTGCCCGCAGGTTGTGCGCGGCCCGTCTGACGACGCGCTCAAAGCCGACAGGATAGATAAGACCTGCCCTCTTTCGGATCGACAGATCTTTGCCCGTCACCTCAAAACCGATCCGGAAGCCTTCTGTCCAGGTGTCCGCCATCCCGGCGATCGTCTCCTCATCCAGACTCTCAAGATAAGAAAAAACGCCCCGCTCATTCTCCGAAATATAGGCCCCGTACCTGTACAGGCAGCGCGGGTCCCCCGCAGCATACCACTCATCGATGATCTTCTCCGCAATGCTGCCGCCGACCAGACTCCTCTGCACGCGGACCAGGGTCTCCTCCTCCGCGTAATCCTCCAGAAACTGCCGGATCTTGTCCCGGATATGCCCCGCAGGAGGCATCCCTTGTCCGGCCTTTCCGGTAAGCAGAGCCTCCTTGTCCCTCTCGATGCAGGAATTGCCCATGCAGGAATCCAGCCCTTGCGGATCAGGCTTGTCCCCGTTCGCCTCCTCATCCGCCCTGTCATCGTTATAGGCGGTCACAAAGGCAAAATAAACTTCCAGCAGCAGCTCCATCCGGATCAGGAAACGCTCGGCATCTCCCTCATAGACCAGGGAGATCATACTGCGCAGCTCCGTCATGAGAGCGCTGAGCAGGGGGCCCATCTCCCTGCCGGCCTCACGGATGGCATAGCCCGGATTTGCCCAGCTCTTCCCGTAATTCTCCGGCAGAATATCCTCATACAGCGCATGATTTTTTTCTTCCAGTTCCCGGAGGGACATGATTTCAAAAGATCCGTCCTCCAGCATTCTCCGATGGTCCAGCAGCAGGAGGATCCACTTCGCCGCAGAGCGGAAAAAGGGCACACAGCAGGGAGCTGTACACTCCTCCTCTGCCATCATCCCGATCCTCTCCGCCGACAGTCTGAAACGCTCCCCTGCGAGAGACTCACTGCTCTGAAGAGCCCCTTGTCCCGCATCGATCAGAAAATTCATTCCCATTTACTATCCACTCCTAACTTGCTGCTCTTCCGCTTCGGACCTGTACTGTCCGGCTTCCGATCTTTACAGTTCTGCTCCCGGCCTGCACTGTCCCGCTTCCGGCATGCA
>DGRU01000193.1:0-7739 GCA_002390025.1 Lachnospiraceae bacterium UBA4380 | reverse complement strand
CACTGTCCCGCTTCCGGCATGCACTCTTTCTCTTCCGGCCCGCACTGTCCCCCATAGGAAAACCGCCCGGCCGCATTTTCAGCAGCCGGGCGGCCGTTTTTATCCGATATAGAATCACTTCACGCCGTATTCGTCGTAATATTTGTCCAGCGCCGCCTTAATCTTGTCATCGATTACGACCTTGCCCTCGACCGGACGATTGTAGAGATACTCGGTGACTTCTTTCATGGAGACGATCGCATGTGTCGGGAAACCGTATTTCTGCTTGATCTCCTGCAGAGCACCGACGGTTCCCTGCTGGCCGACTTCCATGCGGTCCAGGGAGACCATGAGACCGACGATATCGCAGTCCGCCTGTGCCTTGATGATCGGAACCGTCTCGGCGATGGATGCGCCGGAGGTGGTGACATCCTCGATGATCATGACGCGGTCGTCCTCGCGGATCTTGGATCCCAGGAGGATTCCCTTGTCGCCGTGGTCCTTGATCTCCTTGCGGTTTGCGCAGTAGCGGATGTCGCGGCCGTAGAGCCTGCTGATGCCCATGACAGTGGCGACTGTGAGGGGAATACCCTTGTAGGCGGGTCCGAACAGCACGTCGAAATCGAGACCGTAATGATCATGGATTGCCCTGGCATAAAACTCGCCCAGTTTGATCAGCTGTGAACCGCTTTTATATGCGCCTGCGTTCATAAAGAACGGAGATTTGCGTCCGCTCTTGAGTGTGAATTCACCAAATTTCAATACATGTGACTCAACCATGAACTCAATAAACTCTTTCTTGTATTCTTCCATCTGTAACCCCTTCCTGATCTCATCACCCTCTACATACGGTATGATGCTCTGTGTATTCTGTGTATTCAAGACCCGCCTGCGAGTATTGCTCTGTGAAGATCCAAGACCCGCCCGCGAGTATTGCGCGCCGGATGCGGGCTGCCCGCAAGGGCAGCATTTTCCGGATCGGCATTTCCATTCTCAGCGCTCTGCGATGGCCTGCCTGAGGTCCTCGATCATATCGACCGACGCTGCACGCGCTGCCTGTGCAAATCCTTCCGGACCGAATTCGCGGTAGGCCTCTTTGGTGTGGGCGGCAATGATCCCGCGGGAGGAATTGACAATGGCGCCGGCACCCTCTTCATCAAAGAAAGCGGAGAGGTCCTTTGCGGTCGCGCCCTGTGCGCCGTATCCGGGCGCAAGGATGAATGTTGTCGGCATGAGCTTTCTGAGCTGCTCACCCTGCTCGGGATAGGTGGCGCCTACGACAGCGCCCACATTGCTGTAGCGGCCGTCCATGGAGCGCTCGCCCCACTCGCGCACCTTCCTGCCGACCAGCTCATACATGGGCACACCGCCCTCGGTCAGGATATCCTGGAATTCACCGCTGGAGGGATTGGAGGTCTTGACCAGTACGAAGATTCCCTTGTCGCAGGCGTTGCACACCTCCACAAAGGGCTCGACGCCGTCAGAACCCAGATAGGGATTGACCGTGGCGAAGTCAACATCAAATACCGGAATGTCCCTGCCGGCGATGCCGATCCTGCCGATATGTGCCTTTGCATAGGAGGCGGATGTAGAACCGATATCACCGCGCTTTACATCGCCGATGATGATAAGACCCTTCTCCCTGCAGTATTTCACCGTCCTGTCATAGGCCGCCAGCCCCGGCAGTCCGAACTGCTCATACATGGCGATCTGCGGCTTCACGGCAGGAATAATATCGTACACTGCATCTACAATGGCCTTGTTGAACTGCCAGACAGCCTCTGCAGCCGCCCGAAGTGCCAGTTCATCGTCGGTACAGCTGCCGTCCGAGACCGCTTCCCACGCCGCATCCTGCAGATGCTTAGGCACGAAGGAAAGGTTGGGATCGAGCCCTACAACAACAGGCGCATTTTTGATCTTGATCTCATCCATCAGTTTTTGAATCATACGCAAGCTCCATTTTCTATTGAATTCTATAACGGTGCCGGTCTGCTGCCATCGGAGCAATTGCAGATTGTCTGCTCTCCATTCATTTTCACACAGATGGCTTTATGGTAAATTTGCACAGTAAACGCGACACTTAAAAAGTCTTTTTAAACATAATGATTATATTGGTGTTCGTCAAGCTAAAAATAAAAAAAATACCGCCCGAAGGCGATATTTTTTGTTATGTCAGATCATCTGGTCTGCAGGAACTGATTCTCGCGCTTCATGCGCTCGTCCTTGGGATACTTCTCGGCATACTGGGCGGCCAGTTCTTTGGCCTTGTCAAAATCCCGAAGATTCTCTACTGCGGCGATCCTGTTGAACATGATGCTGCGCTGCAGGGCAGTCCCCTCCTGGGAGAGGGGCAGGGCCTGCTCAAAGCAGGTGAGGGCCTCCTTATATTGCCCGGTCGCGCACAGGGCAGTCCCCTTGAGATTGAGCATCTCGGGATTAAAAGTGATCTGCTCAGTGTAGTCCTTGAGAAGATCCAAAGCCTCCTCGTGGGCCCCTGTGTACTCCCTGGCGCAGGCCAGGAGAAATACGGTCTCCATCTCCGGATTTTCGACCCTGCTCAGGATCTCTGCGGCCTCCTTGTACTGTCCCAGAAAGCACAGGGCTTCTCCCTTTGTCAGATCATCCAGGTCTGCCTCGTGGTTTTTCAGCAGTTCCTCAAAATATTTCAGGCCGGTCTTGTCATCACCGTATTCGCGGAGCGTGACCGCAGCAGTGTAGATCCGTGAGTAATTGGACTTGTCAATGGCGATCGCAGTGTCAAAAAGCTCCACTGCCTCCTCCATCTGTCCCTGGGCCGCATAGCAGGTGGCGCGGGACTCCATGAGAGAGGCGTCCCTGGGGTGGATCCTGAGCAGCCGGTCGTAGATGGACGCAGCCGCATCGACATCTCCCAGTCGAAAATCGCAGATGGCCGAATACCTGTACAGATCCTCCTCGAGTGAATCGGACGAGAGATATCTGGTGATCTGGTTTTCATAAGACTGTGCCTGGGCAAACTTCTCCCTGGCCAGGCGGTAGTTGCCCTGCTCGATCAGGGCAAGTCCCTCGTTCAGGAGCTCCCTTTCACGATTTCCGCGGAACCTGTAATAGCCGAAGATCACTGTGGCGCCGATGGCTGCGATACAGATGATCGTAAGCAGTAAATTTCTGATAAAACGCATAGGCGATTCCAAACTCCTGTTTCCATTTCCGGCAGGCACCTGTCCTGATCCCGGAAAAGATAACCGTTCTTCTCCGAAAAAAGGCTCATGCCTCCTCAAAGCTCACTGTGACATAAAAGCCCCGCTCCAGTTCGCGGATGGCCGTCACTACACCTTCCCTGGCCAGAAGTCTCTGGTTAAAGGGATAATTCCCGCTCATGGCAAGAGAAGGATCGATCGTATAGTAGTAGTTGCTGGGCAGGACGCCCTCGGTGATCCTGACCTTCTGCCCTTCCTTCAGGAGCCCTTCACGCTCCATCTTGAACTCCATTTCACGCATGGCTTTCCCGCTCCGTCTTCTGCCCTGCCGGCGCCTCTTCTGCAGGTGCCTCTTGTGCAGGCGTCTGCTCCGCAGGCTTCTGCTCTGCAGGTGCCTCTTCTGCCGGTGTCTGACCCGCAGGTGTCTCTCCTGCCGGTGTCTGACCTTCAGGTGTCTCTCCCGGCGCCGCGCCGGCAGCAGCAGGGATCACAACGGCATTTTTGCGCAGGAACTTATGCCAGAGCTCGCAGGCTGAGGCCTTGAGATGGATGCCGTCGCCGGTCAGCTCCTGCCTGAGATCTCCGTTTTCGTCACACAGATCGGCGTTCATGTCAATATAGAAAATATTGCGGCCGTTGGCCAGCGTTGAGATCGCCTTGTTCCGCTGCACGATCGCCTTGTTGTTGTAGACGGGGTCCGAACTGCTCATTTTTTGGGAGACATGCATGATGCCTTGAATATAAATGACCGCATCCGGCTGCAGCTTGTTGATCTTTTTGATGACCTCGCGGAATTCGTTATAATAGTCCTTTGTGTCGGGAACTCCGAGTTCATTGACGCCGACGGATATATAGATCTTGCTGAACTTTGCCTTCTTGAGCAGATCCTTGAGAGTGCGCTCCGAAGATTTCTTACCCCTGGGAGTATACTCCATCTTCTCGTCGTCATCGAACAGATCATAGATCGTCGACGACTCGCGGGCGAGGAAGGAGGTCACATTGGCCATATCACCGTACTCATACAGGCCCACTGTGCGGGAATCGCCGATCATAAGCGCATCGGCGAAATAGCTGTCGTCCACTTCCTGCAGGCTGTAATAGGTCCCGTCGGGGGCAAACAGTCCCTCTTTATCCGTGTTGTAGACCGTATCGTCGGGAGAGAGGTAGGTCTTGTCCGCCACACCGTAGTCCTTTGCCTCGACAACCTTGCTGCAGGAGCTGTCCGGGATCGTGAGTGAAACCGGCGCCGCGGGCCGGGCCTGGCTCTCGGGACTTTCCGAAGGATTCCCTGAGCCGCCGTCCTCAGTCTTTGTATTGTCCGCAGCCTTCTGCGCGTCCGCCGTATCCTGTGTGTCCGTCCCCGGGGCGTCTGCCGTCCCGGCGCCATCCTCTGCGCCGCCCTCCGGCTCTTTGCCGCCGGCATCCGCCGCAGTCCTTCCGGGAGCTTCCGACCAGGGATAGATATGGTCGTGAATTCCCCGCATGACAATAGAAAGGGCCGGAATGCGCCCATGCTGCGTGGAATAGTCTCTATATGCCCGCCCACGCCCGATCAGCGCCAGGACAGTGAGTACGAGCCAGATCAAGAGGATCAGTACCAGAAGAGGTGCTCTCTGCATGATCCTTTTCAAAACTGTCATCATTTTTTGTTTTTCCCTGATGATTCAGAAACTGTAAAGATCCGCGGCAGAACTCTGCCGCAAGGTGTTCGATCCGGAATCTCTCTTTGTTTTCACACGCAAAACATTTTCACGCACAAAACATTTTCACACACAAAACATTTTCACGTACAAAACGTTTTCACGCACGATCAGAAGCTGAAATACATAAACGGATTACCTGCGGAGATGGATGCAAAATACACGCTGACCCAGAAGACAAGGAGCAGAAACGCGATCACGACAGGATTTCTGCGTTTCCATATCAGCAGGTTGTAAAAGACCGGAACGCAGAGGAGAATTCCCGCCGCCAGGAAAGGCCAGTAAATACCGATGTATTTGGCAAAATCACCCGGATTGACCGCCACTCCAGTGCTGAAGAAAGGAAACAGGCGTGAGAAATAGATTCCCAGTTCCTTCAGATCCGTGATCGCGAAGATCACCCAGGTCAGAGGGATCAGGATGATCACATGGAAATGTCCGATCAGCGGAACCGCCTCGAGCAGCCCCCTGACGACAAATTTTTCCCAGACGATCAGAAGTCCCAGAACGACGCCCCAGATGATGAAATTGAAGGTTCCGCCGTGCCAGAATCCGGTCAGCAGCCAGACAAGCATCAGATTGCGGATGACTGCTGCGCTCCCTCTGCGGCTGCCGCCCAGGGGGATATACACATAGTCGCGGAACCAGCTTCCCAGCGTCGCGTGCCAGCGGCGGTAGAAATCCGAGATTCCGCACGCAGCATAGGGATGGATAAAGTTCTGTATAAAGCGGAAGCCCAGCATCAGGCCGATGCCGCCCGCCATCAGGGAATATCCCCAGAAATCAAAATAAAGTTCGAGCGAATAACCGACCGCGCCCAGCCAGGCAAGAGGTGTGGAAATACTCTCGAATCCAATCTTGACTATCTCATTCCATAGAATTCCCAGCCTGTCCGCGATCAGGACCTTCATGCCCAGTCCCATCGCAAAAAAGGTCAGACCGTCCTCGATTTTCTGCAGAGAGACCGATCTCTCCATGTAGACCGTCTGCCGTCTGATATTGGTCGGCTTCTCCAGCCAGCCCTGTGAAAAACGCATGATCGGACCCTGCGCGATCTGCGGAAACATGGTGAAGTATGCCGCCGCCTGGGTGAAGGAAGGTCTCTTGTGCATCTTTCCCGTATACAGATCCGCCTGATAGGAAATCATCTTGAAGATGTAAAAACTCAGTCCCAGAGGCAGGAGCGACGCCCTGATCTTCAGAGCCAGTACCTTGAAGACGACCAGGACCAGGACATCGACAGCGACGATGGCAATCAGCATCTGCCGCTGCTGCACCTTCCTGCGCCGTCCCGGCATCACCCAGACCATTTCTCCGAACAGATAGTTCAGAAATACCAGTACCAGAAGGAGGATCACAAAAAGGCGCGCCCCGGAAGCATAGAAAATAATGCTTCCCAGGAACAGAAACGCATCTCTGTATCCGGAAGGTATGAACCAATATATGATCATAAAGATGGGCAGAAAACGGAAGATGAATTCCAGCCCCGCAAAATTTATCATATCTTACTCCGTGCCGTACGATGCAGGACCCGCTCGCAGATCCTGCGCGGTGAAATCAGAACACAGCCGGGCACTCAGCGTTCAACACAGGTGCCCTGCCAAAAGACGCCACAGACGTCACCAGGCACAGCACCTGCGTATCAATCAAATCTGTACTCTATTGTCTGTCACAGCACAATAGTCTGTCACAGCACAGCTCGGCGGTCAGAGTGAAGAAAGTTCCTCCAGCTCGCGCATGACGCCCGCCATCTGCTGCTCGTATTTCTGCTGTTTTTCCTTCTCCGCCGCGATCTTGTCCGCGGGGGCCTTGGAGAGGAACTTCTCGTTGCGCAGCATGCCCGCGCTTCTCTTCAGTTCGCCCTCAAGGCGCTTTTTCTCCTTTGTCAGCCTTGCGATCTCAGCCTTGACATCCAGAAGGTCTGCCAGCGGGATGAATGCGGTCGCAAAAGGAAGGACGATGGAGACTGTGCCCTCGCCGATTCCTTCCTTGTCGGCCTGCAGTACCAGATCGGAAGCGGAAGCCAGACGCTCAAAGAAGAGTCTGTCCTCTTCAAAGATCTGACGGATCTTTTCGTCTTCCGAGACAAGGATGACCTTGGCCTTGCGGGAAGGAGCGACACCGCGCTCGTTGCGGGCGGTGCGGATGGCGCGGACCGCCTCTTTGATGGTCTCGATGGCCTGCTCTTCTGCCGGGAAGCTGAACTCCTCTTTCCAGACGGGCCAGTCGGAGATCATGATGGAGGGCTCCTTGTCCTGAATGGTGCAGAAGATCTCCTCTGTCACGAAGGGCATGTAGGGGTGCAGGAGCTTGAGGCTTCCCTGCAGAACTGTCTGCAGTGTCCAGAGGGCTGCCGTGTGGCTCTGTGCGTCCTCGGTCTCATAGAGCCTGGGTTTGACCATCTCGATGTACCAGTCGCAGAACTCGTCCCAGATGAAGTCGTGGACCTTCTGCACGGCGATGCCGAGCTCAAAGCGGTCCATATTGTCTGTGACATCCCTGACCACATTGTTGAAGCCGGACAGGATCCACTTGTCCTCAGGCAGAAGGCCTGCGGGCATCTCTTCAGGGATCTGACCGTCCTCGGGCATATTCATCATGATGAAACGGCTGGCGTTCCAGACCTTGTTGGCGAAGTTGCGGCTGGCCTCGACACGGCTGTTGGAGAAGCGCATGTCATTGCCGGGCGCATTGCCGGTGACCAGGGTCAGGCGCAGGGCGTCGGCGCCGTAATTCCTGATGACCTCCAGGGGATCGATGCCGTTGCCCAGAGACTTGGACATCTTCCTGCCAAGTTCGTCGCGGACCAGTCCGTGGAAGAGCACGGTCTTGAAGGGCTTCTCGCCCATCTGCTCGAAGCCGGAGAAGATCATGCGGATGA
>DGRU01000032.1:3145-6984 GCA_002390025.1 Lachnospiraceae bacterium UBA4380 | reverse complement strand
TGGGCCGCGTGCACAGTTTTGCACTCACCGACGCCGAGGACCTTTCCCTTTTTGCTGATCACAAGGATGTGGGCTTTGAGGATCTCACTCATCACCCTGCAGATATCGTTGAAGACAACTTTTCCCGTATCATTATTGTGAATCAGCTTTTCGATTTTTCTTGTATTGTCCAGCAACACAACATTTCTTGCTGCATTCAGAGTATCCAAATTACTTTACCTCCTGCTCTTGAAAGCGTTTCACGGTCTTTGTGGGTTTCCGGTTACTTTTTTCCGGACATGCCGCCCGCCGGAGCGGCTGTATGTCACTGTCTCCGGCATGCCGTCCGCCGGAGCAAAATCGATTCACTCTTCGCCGGTCTCACTGCGCTGTTCGATATATCCGCACTCTTTGTCCGAACAGACGAGGCGGCTGCCTTTTTCAAGCATCATGCTGCCGCAGCGCGGGCATTTCTTTTTCGAAGGTTTCTGCCAGACCATGAAATCGCATTCGGGGTTGCCCATGCAGCCGTAGTAGCGGCGTCCTTTTTTGGACATCCGCACGACGATATCTTTGCCGCAGTTGGGACAGGCAACGCCGATTTTTTCATAGTAGGGTTTGGTGTTGTGGCACTCAGGGAATCCGGGGCAGGCCAGGAACTTGCCGTGAGGGCCGTATTTAATGACCATATGACGGCCGCAGTTTTCACAGATTTTCTCTGTCTCCTCGTCCGCGATCTTTACTTTCTCGAGCGTCTTCTCCGCTTCGAGAACAGCCTCGTGCAGGTCGGGGTAGAAGTTCTCTATCACTGTCTTCCAGCGCACTTTTCCTTCCGCAATGCCGTCCAGCAGGGCCTCCATATTGGCCGTAAATCTGGGGTCGACGATGGTCGGGAAGGCCGTCTTCATAATGTTGTTGACCACATCTCCGAGCTCTGTCATGTAGAGGTTTTTGTCCTCCTTGACGATGTATCTGCGGGCCAGAATGGTCGTGATGGTGGGCGCATAGGTACTGGGGCGTCCGATTCCCTGTTCCTCCAGCGCGCGCACCAGGGTTGCCTCCGTGTAGTGAGGCAGGGGCTGTGTGTAGTGCTGACGGGGATCAAATTCCTCCAGAGAGACCTCTGTGTCCTCATCGATCCCCTTTCCGATGGAGGCAGTCTTCTCCTCCTCGTCTTCAATATAGACCTTCTGGAAGCCCTCGAAGATGAGACGGGATGAAGATACCGTGAACATCTGGGAAGGGATCCGGGAGGATGCATCCCCCTTGGAATCGGGGCTGGCAGTGATGCGCACCTGGGTGGTCTCATATCTGGCCGCGCTCATGCGGCTGGCCACAAAACGCTTCCAGATCAGCTGATAGAGGCGGTACTGCTCACGGGAGAGAGAGTCCCGGACAGAGGCGGGAAGGCGCGTCACGTCTGTGGGGCGGATCGCCTCGTGCGCATCCTGGATCTTGCTGCCCTTTTTCTCCTCTTTTTCCTTCTGCAGGAGGTATTCGCCGCCGTAGTTCTCGCTGATGAAGGATGCGGCAGATGCCTGGGCCTCATCCGAGATGCGGGTGCTGTCCGTTCTCAGATAGGTGATCAGGGCAACCGTTCCCTGTCCCTTGATCTCCACGCCCTCATAGAGCTGCTGCGCGATGCGCATGGTCTTCTGGGTGGAGAAGTTGAGGACTTTGCTGGCCTCCTGCTGCAGTGTGGAGGTCGTGAAAGGAAGCGGGGATTTGCGCGTCCGCTCTGAACGGCGCACTTCGCTGATGGAAAATGTCCCGCCCTCGAGTCCGTCTACGATCCGCATGGTCTCTTCCCGGGTCTGCAGGTCCGTGCGGACTGCTCTGCCGTCCTCCCCGATGCTGCCGTAGTAGTGGGCTACCAGGGGCTTCGTGCTGCCCTTGACATGCAGAGAGGCGTCCAGGGTCCAGTATTCCTGGGGAATAAAGGAATTGATCTCGTCTTCGCGGTCCCCGATCATGCGCAGGGCCACGGACTGCACACGGCCGGCGGAAAGGCCGCGCTTTACCTTCTCCCAGAGCAGGGGCGAGATCTGGTAGCCGACCATGCGGTCCAGAATACGCCGCGTCTGCTGGGCGTCGACCAGATTCATATCCAGCTCCCTGGCGTTTTTCAGGGACTGGGTCACCGCCTTTTTGGTGATCTCATTGAATGTGATCCTGGATACCTGCTTGTCTTTGGCGTCCTCAAGCTTGAGGGCTGCGATCAGATGCCAGGAGATCGCTTCTCCCTCGCGGTCAGGGTCCGTTGCCAGATAAATACGGTCCGCCTTCTTGACCTGCTTGCGCAGACCGGCGAGAAGTTCGCCCTTTCCGCGGATCGTAATATACTGCGGTTCATAATCGTTCTCGATATCAATTCCCAGTTTGCTCTTGGGAAGATCCCTGACATGACCGTTTGATGCTGCTACTTCGTAGCTGGATCCCAGAAATTTTTTGATCGTCTTCACCTTTGCGGGAGACTCCACGATCACCAGGTTCTGTTTTTTTCGACTTGCTGCCATATATAAATTACCGGTTCCTTGTCTTTTTTTGTCTTGCCGTAAACGTACAAAAAGCAGTCATTACCTGCGGACAGTTCAGATGTCCGAACTGCCGATCCCCAGGCGGACCTTGCGCCCGATCATTTCGTCGACGTTTTCAAGATAGGTCTCAACGTCCTTGCAGTTGTCGCTGCGCTCGATCCTTCCTCCGGGAAAGACAGCTTTGGAGATGCTGCCGGCCCCCAGGGCCAGGATCGACTGTTTTTCCTCCATGATGAGGATATTGTAGATTCCGGCTTTCCCCGGGCGGGCATAGCCCACATTCTCCAGGTTTCCGGATATATTTTTCTGTCTGTACAGATAATAGGGGTCCATCCCCATATGTGCGGCAGACTGCGCCGCGATTTCCATACAGCCGTCTGTATTATTTATAGAAGAAAAGCCCTTTTCCTCTATATATTTCTGCATTCGCGATCCCCGCTTGAGGGCAAGCGAGTGTACGGTCAGGCTGTCCGGGGAAAGCTTCTCGATCTCCTCCAGTGTTTTCCTGACGTCTTCTTCCGTCTCTTCGGGAAGGCCGAGGATAATGTCCATGTTGATGTTGTCAAAGCCCGCCTCCCTGCAGAGGGCAAATGCATCCCGCACCTGCTGCACCGTGTGACGGCGGCCGATCAGACGCAGGGTCTCCTCCTTCATGGTCTGGGGATTGACACTGATCCTGGTGACATTGTGAGCCCGGATGACGCGGAGCTTGTCCATGGTGATGCTGTCCGGTCTTCCCGCCTCAATGGTAAATTCCTGAATATCTTCCATGGGAAAATATTTTTCCAGCATGGAAAAAAGCCGTTCCAGCTGTGCAGAGTCCAGTGTTGTCGGTGTGCCTCCGCCGATATAGACAGTGTCCAGTACCCTGCCGCGCATGAGCTCCGAGGCGGCTTTCATCTCTTTTTCCAGGGCATTCAGATAGTCGTCGACGCGGTCCTTCCACACTGCCAGATTGAAGGAGGGGAAGGAACAGTAGAGGCAGGTGGTGGGACAGAAGGGAATGCCTACATAGAGGCTGTAGCCCTTCTCATAGTGGATCCCCGCCAGGATCTCCCGCTCTCTCTGGGCAATCTGTGCCGAGAGCAGGGCTTTTTCCGGGCTGACCAAGTGTTCACGTTCCATTTCAGCCGCGGCCTGCTCGACCGGCTCTCCTCTCAAAAGGGACTGCATGGCGATTTTGGTCGGCCGGATCCCGATGAGTTCTCCCCAGGGAAGGGTTCGTCCCTCTCTCTGCACCAGCATCCCGTAGAGCAGATGCTTCATCTGCGTTTTCAGCAGCGTGCCCTTGACGGCAAAGGATATGCCCTCCGGCGCCGCAGC
>DGRU01000032.1:278-2984 GCA_002390025.1 Lachnospiraceae bacterium UBA4380 | reverse complement strand
TTGCGATATCCGCCATGGTGATGACCTTGACGTCTTCCTGCGGATAAAAAGCCTTTAGTAAAGAGTGGATTTCGTATCTGTATAGCTCAATATTTACAATCGCAGTTATCATTATACCAACTAGTTATGTACGGCTGAATCCGCCGCACGGCAATTTATTTTTCTAAAAAGCCCGCACTAACAGAAGCCCTCTTTTTCAGGACCAGGCAGTGCGGAAATGTATGATCAGGCTCTCACAAACCAGTTATGTTTCTTTTCATAACCGATCGTTGTCGTATCACCGTGGCCGGAGAAGACAACCGTATCATCGGGAAGAACATAGAGTCGTGTGCGGATGGATTCAAGAAGTGTTTCCCCGTCGCCGGTGGGCATGTCGGAACGGCCTATGGAGCCCTGGAACAGTGTGTCGCCGCTGATCAGGATATGTCCGTCCTCGATATAATAGGCGCAGCTCCCCTCTGTGTGGCCGGGAGTGAAGATCGTCTTCATGGTAATATCCGCGATGGTCACTTCCTCATTGTCCTGCAGATAGAAGTCAGGCGAGACCGTGCAGGGACGTCCGGTCATCTGGGACTGGTTCAGCCTGGGGGATTCGCACAGGTTCTTCTCATGAATACATGCGTAAACAGGAGCACCGGTGCGCGCCTTCAATGCCTCAACACCAAAGATATGATCAAAATGCGCATGGGTCAGGAAGATCGCCTTCACCTGAAGTCCAAGCTTGTCAAGCTCCTCATAGAGCCTGTCGCCCAGGTCCGCAGGGTCAAAGACGATGGTCTCCTTGCTGTTTTCCCTGTGCAGATAGTAGAAATTGGTCTGCACCATGCCGACCACAAAACAGTTGACCTTGATAGTTCCCTTATTATCTGCCATTTCTATATTCCCTTCTGTATCATCAGCCGCTGCTTCGCTTGACCGCCTGCACATCTCTGACTGCCTCCAGGCGCTTGATGATGTCATTGAGATCTTCCCGGCTCTTGACTTCAAAGCCAAACATGAGGGTGGCTATACCCTGTTTGCTGGTCATGGAGCTGATCCGGAGGATACTGATATCTCTCTCGGAAAAGACTCTTGTGAGCTCGTTGAGAAGGCCTGCGCGGTCATTGGCAAAGATCTTGATCTCAACAAGGAAGCCTTCTTCCTTTTTCACAGAGACATTCTCGATCCAGGAAGCCTCGATGATGCGGTCTTTCTCCTCATCAGGCACATTGAGCGCGTTGGTACAGTCCTTGCGGTGGATGGAAATACCTCTGCCTCGGGTAATAAAACCGACAATATCGTCGCCGGGCACCGGATTGCAGCACTTGGAAAAGCGGATAGAGACATCGTGGACGCCCTTGACGACCACGGACCCCGCTGCGCCCCTGGGGCGGATGCTGGGACTGGTCTGCTGTACCTGCTGGATGATCTCCTCACTGGAAAGCTGGCGCTTGTGATCCTCTGTATAGAGATCATACAGTTTGTTGACAACCTGTCCCTCTTTCATGCCGCCATGTCCGATGGCTGCCAGAAGAGATTCCCAGTCCCGGAATCCGTACTTGCGCAGAACGACTTCCTGATAGGGCGGTTTCACCAGGTCGGAAAGCTGCATTCCATGCCCCTTGGCATAGGAGACGATCAGCTCTCTTCCCTTAGAAATGTTGTCATCTTTATTCTCACGCTTGAACCACTGGTTGATCTTGTTCCTGGTGGAAGCGCTCTTTGCAATTGTGAGCCAGTCCAGACTGGGTCCCTTGGAGGAGGGACTTGTCAGGATTTCGATGCGATCGCCGTTTTTGATCTCATAATCAATCGGGACGATCTTGTCATTGACCTTAGCGCCGACCATGCGGTTGCCGACTGCTGTGTGGATGGCATAGGCAAAATCGATCGGCGTTGAGCCGACAGGCAGGTTTTTGACCTCTCCGCGGGGCGTGAAGCAGTAAACATCGTCCGAAAACAGGTTCAGGTCGCTCTTGAGCAGATCCATAAACTCGCGGTTGTCCGACATGTCCTGCTGCCATTCAAGAATCTGACGCAGCCAGGACAGTTTTTCTTCCTCGCGGTTTTTCTCGACCTTCTGACTGCTCCCGGCTTCCTTATATTTCCAGTGGGCGGCAATACCGTATTCCGCGGCACGGTGCATTTCATAGGTTCGAATCTGAATCTCAAAGGGCAGACCTGCGGGACCGATCAGAGTTGTGTGCAGGGACTGGTACATGTTTGCCTTGGGCATGGCAATGTAGTCCTTGAACCGGCCCGGAATGGGCTTGTACATCTCATGAATGGTGCCAAGCACTGCATAACAGTCGCGGATAGTGCCGACGATCACACGGACAGCAAAGAGATCGTAGATCTCCTCCAGAGACTTTTTCTGGTTGAGCATCTTGCGGTAGATACTGAAGAGGTGCTTGACGCGTCCGTCCACCTCGCCCTCAATACCTGCCTCATGGATATGATGCCTGACCTCGATGGCGATTTCCTGGACATAGCGCTCACGCTCGCTCTTCCTCTGCTCGACCTTGGCAGCAAGATCATAATAGACATCCGGATACAGATATTTGAGTGACAGGTCGTCGAGTTCGACCTTGATCTTGGAAATACCCAGGCGGTCGGCAATCGGAGAATAGATATCGAGGGTCTCCTGCGCGATCCTCTGCTGCTTCTCGGGAGGCATGAACTGGAGAGTCCGCATATTGTGAAGGCGGTCCGCCAGCTTGATCAGGA
>DGRU01000032.1:0-169 GCA_002390025.1 Lachnospiraceae bacterium UBA4380 | reverse complement strand
TTTCTGGCCTGCATGTCCTGCTGGGTCTGTGACCTGTCCACATAATCTCCGGACAGTTTCAGTTTTTTCAGCTTGGTGACACCGTCCACAAGAAGGGCGACGTCATTTCCGAACTCCTGCGCGATCTGCTCTCTGGTCAGCACAGTGTCTTCCACGACATCGTGCAGGA
>DGRU01000087.1:23227-23969 GCA_002390025.1 Lachnospiraceae bacterium UBA4380 | reverse complement strand
TAGTGCTCGCGGTAGCGCTGGCCGATGATGATCTCGCATGCCTTGGTGGACATGCCGAAAAAGGCCGAGACCCACATCCAGACCAGGGCCCCGGGGCCGCCGCTGACAATGGCCGTCGCGACGCCGCTGATGTTGCCGGTTCCTACTGTGTTGGCCAGAGCCGTGCAGGCCGCGCGGAAACCGGAGATGGTACCCTCGCCCTCTCCCTGGGCGCCAATCTTGCCGAAGGTGTTTTTGAAATTAAAAACAATTTTCCGCTGGTAGCGGAAGGCGAAACGGATACTCAGAATGATACCGACACCTACCAGGAGCACCGTCATCCAGGTCCCCCAGAGGAAGTCGTCGATCATATACAAAAAATCAGTAAAAGCAGCCATGCTAGTTTCCCCCTTCTCTTCTATTACTGTGCAATCATAGCCCGGGCAGCTCCGCCCTTGAGGAAGGCCTCTTTGGCGGCGACGACCTGTTCCACATGGGAGGCCACGGTCGTGCAGCAGCCGCCTGTGGCGTCCGCGCCGGCCTTCATGTAATCAAGCGCATATTCGCCGAAGTTTTTTGCATCTCCGGTGCCGTGCCAGGTCTTGGTAACGGGATCGTACTCCTCGCCGCTGTTGGGATAGACGCCGATCGGGATATTCTTTCCTTCTTCAGTGGTGTTGAGTCCCGCCCGCAGCTCCCTGATCAGGCCTGCGATAAAGGCGGGCTTTGTGCAGTTGACGCCGATCATCTGCAGGTGGGGATG
>DGRU01000087.1:13949-23090 GCA_002390025.1 Lachnospiraceae bacterium UBA4380 | reverse complement strand
AAGCTGATCCAGTAATCCGCGCCCAGCTCCTCGGCGATACCTGCCGCCAGAAGTGCCTCATGCAGGGAAGGCTGGGTCTCGATCAGCAGAATGTCCGCGCCTGCCTCGTGCAGGATCTCCATCCTGCGGCGGTGGAATTCATCCAGCACGGAATCATCTACGCCGTAATGCCCGCGGTACTCCGAGCCGTCTGCCAGATAGGCGCCGTAAGGGCCGATGCCGGCCAGGCACAGGGGCCATGCACGTCCCGCCTTCTCACCTTCCTCTTTCCACCACTCTTCCCTTGCTTCTCGAAAGATCTCGACAGAGCGCGCGATCAGCCTCTCGGCCTCTTCCCGTGTCGATCCGTTTGCCATCAGCCCCGGGATCGTCGCCTGGTAGCTGCAGGTGATCCCGCAGTCCGCGCCTGCCCGGAAATAGTCCAGATGGACCTGCTTGACCAGCTCCGGAGATTCCTCCAGCGCCTTTGCCGTCCACAATTTAGAATTCAGGTTTGCACCCAGATGCTCAAGGGCGGTGGACATGGATCCGTCAATGACCATGATCCCGTTTTTTTCGATGATCTCTGCGATGGTATTGTATTTGTTTCCCATATACTTTCCCCTTCAAAACCGTGCCGTTTACCTGCACTTGGACTGTGTACATTTACAGAATAATAGTAAAGGAATTACCGGGGAAAGACAAGGGACGGTCCTTTTGTTTCCGTCCCCGTGTTCTCTCTGTATTCTCACCCGTGTTCTCGAAACAAAAGGACCGTCCCCGTGTTCTTTCCTGCCTGCCTGATTCTTAGCAATCTGTATAGCTGATTTCGTGACGGCTCCTTACAGAGCCGCATAGACCATCATCAGAGAGCGGATCTTCTCCGGGTCCTCGACGTAGACGTGATGGTGTGGGCTGCCCTGGTAGATCTGCAGGCCTTCTCTCCATGCGCAGAGCGAGGTGAAAGGCAGTTCCTCCCAGTGGGAACTGCTGCCCGTCAGAAAAGGAACGGTCGCAAAAAGGGCAGTTTCCCCGACATGGCAGCTGTGAAGGGTTCCCCGCAGGTTCGTGTGAGTATATAGGATCTCCCCGTCAAAGAGCAGGAGGTTCAGTTTGTTTCCGGGCGCCAGAGAAGCAACTGCCTGATCGATGACCCTGCAGCGCTCCTGGGCTGTAAGTTCCGCAGCCGCATGGCGGTCTGCTGCCTGCTTTTTTTCCGGAGAAGGCATTTCTCTCAGCTTTTTTTCCCTGGCCCGGTTGATCCGGTCGACGAAATAGAGCAGGATCCGCTCACTGTCGGTCTGACCTTCCTGGGCCTCAATAAATCTGCTGAGCAGAGCTCCCTCAAAGACGGTGCCGTTGTGGGCCAGCGTCCAGCAGCGCCCGCTGTCATCCGTCTTCTGGAAGGGGTGCGTGTTATTGTATTCCAGGGCGCCGATGGTCGCTTCCCGGATGTGAGCCAGCAGCGTGCAAGCGCGCATGCCCTGCCGCAGCCGCTCCTTCAGATACTTGCTCCGGACTGCCTTCACAGGCTCTTTTTCCAGAATACCAAACCCTGCCCTGCCGGCAGGGTTTTTATGAAAGTGGGCAATGCCCCACCCGTGCGGATTCTTTTCGGAGTGGGTGAAAAACGTCTGCAGCCAGGGGCTGGCGTCTATTTCATTTCCGGCACTGATGCCAAATAATTCACACATTTTTCTCACCGGTTCTAATTCTCTGCAGCTGATCGGGATCACCTCGAAAATCCTGCAGATTGACCAAAGCACATGCAGATAATCCCAAGTGATTCAGCAGCAGATCTTTAGATAAAATAAAGATTCTCAACAGCTTCACGCCGGATGACCAGGGCCTCCCGCGTTTCGGTTTCTCCCATAGAATAAAAGTCTCTGCAGGTGTCGTTGAGGACATCCCGCGGGAGAATGATGTTGTGGGAAAAGGGGTGGTCGAAGACAGGCAGAACACCCTGTCTCCTCCCTGAACTACCCGTCATTAAGTCATAAAGGAATCATACAGCATATCACCTATCAAATCAATAGGCAAATAGAGGGAACGTTTCTATTGCCATCTGGAAAAAGGAATGCTATACTATTTTCTTGTTAAAACACTTTAACACGTTTATGTGATGAAGTGCCGCGGCAGGCACTGCACAGACAACGCAGTTTCATTTATAACTATCAGACGATCAAAAGGTACATTTAATATCATATTCAGCAATTCAAGCAAGGAGAAAGCAGGAATGAGTATCAAAATCGGAATCCTCGGTTACGGCAATCTGGCAAAGGGCGTGGAGAGCGCGATCATGCAGAACGATGATCTGGAGCTGGCGGCTGTTTTTACACGCCGTGATCCCGCATCTGTCAGCATCCGCACAGCAGGCGTGCCTGTCCTTTCCCAGGACGCGGCAGCAGATATGAAGGACAAGATCGATGTCCTGGTGATCTGCGGCGGCAGCGCTACGGATCTTCCCGTCCAGACCCCTAAATATGCAGAGATGTTCAACGTGGTGGACAGCTTTGATACCCACGCAAATATTCCGGCCCATTTTGCCAATGTTGACGCGGCAGCGAAAAAGGGCGGCAAGGTCGGTCTGATCTCCTGCGGCTGGGATCCCGGTATGTTCTCACTGAACCGCCTTTACATGAACTGCATCCTGCCCGAGGGCAAAGATTACACTTTCTGGGGCAAGGGTGTCAGCCAGGGCCACTCCGATGCTGTCCGCAGGATCGAAGGCGTCGCGGATGCACGTCAGTACACCATCCCCGTGGACGCAGCAGTCGAAAGCGTCCGCAAGGGTGAGAACCCCGAGCTCACGACCCGCCAGAAACACACCAGAGAGTGCTTCGTCGTCGCAAAGGAAGGCGCTGATCTTGCCCGCATCGAGAACGAGATCAAGACCATGCCCAATTACTTTGACGAGTATGACACCACCGTACACTTCATCAGCGCGGAGGAGATGAAGCGCGATCACTCCGGTCTTCCTCACGGCGGCAGCGTCATCCGCAGCGGCGTGACCGGCCTGAACAAAGAGCACGGCCATGTCATCGAGTACAGCCTCAAGCTCGACTCCAACCCCGAATTCACCGGCTCCGTCCTCGCAGCCTATGCGAGAGCCGTTGCCAGAATGAGCAAAGAGGGCCGCACCGGCGCCATCACGGTCTTCGACGTTGCGCCCGCTTACCTCAGCGCATCCGCCCCCGAAGAACTGCGCGCACACCTGCTGTAAGCTGCGCGTAAGAAACAGGTTTTATCTGCCTTTTCCGGTATGTATCTACCGGAAAAGGCATTTTTAACCGGCTATTATAATAAAGATGATTCTGATGCCGAACAGTTGTTTTTATGGTACTATAAAAACAGTCGGCATTTTCTGTTTTACGGGTGATCCGGGATGATCCGGCAGGTTCCGGAAAGTATTTCTAAGAGGTATTTGCATGTACAGACTGACTTCTAAACTGATTGTTTACCGCGAAATTGGAGAGGACAGCATCCTCATGCAGCTCTCGCAGGTGTGCAGGGAGTTTGACCGGGGAAATTATGATAAGGAGGCGCTGACCGGGCGTATTCTGGATCAGATCCACAGACTGCTGGATCTGGCGACCCGCTACGGGTTTAACAAAAATCTGTGGCACAACTATCTGGCCTTTCTGCTCGCCATGACAGAGACCCCCTTCACACTGGTCTCCGAGAAGACGGGAGCCAACGAGGGCTCGGTCAATCACTTTGTAAAAAATGATCTGCGCGTGTTCAAAAAGCTGTTTGACTACGATTTTTCTCCGCTGGAAGAGGCGCTGGACATGGACGTCTTTTCCGTCATCGAGGACTATCATGCGGTAGGCAAAAAAGAGAGAGTCTATAATCACAGCGTCTCCGAAAAGGTGCAGGCGCTGAGCGAAAAGCTCGAGCAGGCGGCAGATGAGAACGATATGTACACCGCCGTGACCGATTTTTACCGGGATTACGGCGTGGGAATGTTCGGCCTCAACAAGGCTTTCCGCATCAACGAGAGATGGAGCAATGCCATCGATGCCTCCGGCCAGGGATCTGCCGCGGGACCGGCAGTGTCAATGGCCGCCTGTGCGGGACTGCCTTCCGCCGGCAGCACAGCAAGGCCGGTGGACTACGTCGCTGCGGGAGAGGACGACTTCCTCATTCCCATCACGGCGACAAGCGATGTCGTGCTCGATGACCTGATCGGCTATGAACTGCAGAAGGAGAAACTGATCGCCAATACCGAGGCTTTTGTCAGCGGACGTGCCGCCAACAACGTCCTGCTGTACGGCGACGCCGGCACAGGCAAATCCACCAGCATCAAAGCCATCCTCAACCAGTATTACGACCGCGGCCTCCGCATGATCGAGGTCTACAAACACGAGTTCCGCTACCTGCAGCGGATCCTCGCCGAGGTCAAAAACCGCAACTACCGCTTTATCATCTACATGGACGATCTCTCCTTCGAGGAATTCGAGATCGAGTACAAATACCTCAAGGCAGTGATTGAAGGCGGCCTCGAGACCAAACCCGAGAACGTGCTCATCTACGCCACCTCCAACCGCCGCCACCTGATCCGCGAGACCTGGTCAGACCGCGCAGACCGCGACGATGAACTCCACCGCTCGGATACCATGCAGGAGAAACTCTCCCTCGTGGCCCGCTTCGGGATCTCCATCGGCTACATGAAGCCCTCCCACAAAGAGTACCTGCACATCGTTCAGGAATTGGCCAAACGCTATCCCCAGATCACCCTCAGCGAGCAGGAACTCGCCCTCAAGGCCAACCAGTGGGAACTCCGCAGCGGCGGCGCCACCGGCCGTACCGCCCAACAGTTCATCAACTTCCTTGCGGGCGCAGGAGAGTATTGAGTATTCCGTGTCTTCAACACGGAATACGAGTTAAAGCGGCCCGCCCGCAGCATAATCAGAGCCTTAGTACATCTTTGCGAAGAAATCCTGAAACTCCGCCAGAATATGCGCTGCGAAGGCTCGTGCTGCTTATGCAATCTACCAACCATTCTTTTGAGGAATGCCATGCACGAACACGACTACGACGATTTTCAGGATATACAGGAACTGGAGGGGCTCAATGCCGCCCAGCTTGAGGCCGTCACCTCGACGGAGGGCTTCGTGCGCGTGATCGCGGGCGCGGGCTCAGGCAAGACACGGGCTCTTTCCCGCCGCTTTGCCTTCCTGGTAAACGAGATCGGCATTCTGCCCGGAAATATCCTCTGCGTGACCTTTACCAACAAGTCTGCCAATGAGATGCGCCAGCGCATCCACATGCTGACCGGGGACAACGACACGGGCTATATCAATACCTTTCACGGCTTCTGCGTCTCCGTTCTGCAGGAGGACAGCAATGCGGTCCAGTACCCCAAAAGCTTTCTGGTCCTGGACAACGCCGATATCGACGCCATGCTGGGCACGATCTACGAGGAGCGGGGACTGACCCTGCGCGACATGACCTACGGACAGGCACGGGACATGATCGAGATCCGCAAGATCTTCAAGGAGCCTCAGTATTACCTGGATATGATCACCATGTCCCTGGATACCCTGCGCGAAAAATATCTGAAAGCGGAAGATGCCTCCGATATTATTTTTTACGGCTATCTGTATCAGGAGAAAAAGTGTTTCGGCCTGGACTACAACGACCTGATCAAGTTTTCCCTCTACATTTTTTCACAGAGACCCGATATCCGCCTCAAATGGCAGAGCCGTCTGGAATATATCATGATCGACGAGTTCCAGGACATTGACGATCTGCAGTATGAGCTGATGAGCGTGCTCTGCGCCCATCACAAAAACCTCTTTATTGTGGGAGACCCCGACCAGACCATCTACACCTGGCGCGGCGCCAACGTCAAATATCTGCTGGAATTCGATAAACATTTCCCGGGCGCCAAAACCGTCATGATGATGGAAAACTACCGCTCGACACCCCAGATCCTGGATGCGGCAAATTCCCTGATCGGCAGAAATATCATCCGCATCAAAAAGGACCTCATCCCCACGCTGCCGGGCGGCTTTGTCCCGGTCTGTCACCACGCCAGGACCACCGCCGACGAGGCACAGTGGATCGCGGAGAAGATCGAGGACCTTCACACCCAGAAGGAGATCCCCTACCGGGACATCACCGTGCTCTACAGGGCCCATCACGTGACCCGCAGCGTAGAGGAAGCTTTTTTGAAAAAAGAGATTCCCTATACAATCTACAGCGGCGTGCAGTTTTTCGGGCGCATGGAGATCAAGGATGCCCTGTCTTATCTGAGGATGATCGCCTACAGGGATGACCTCTCCTTTGCGCGTGTGGTCAACCGGCCCCGCCGGAATATGGGAGAGCGCAGGATGGCCTTTCTGCGGGAAATGGCGGAAGCGGCGAAAATGTCTCTCTACGAGGCGCTCAAGCGCTATATCGACAACGATATTTTCAAGGGAACGAAGGCGAAGCAGTTTATAGAGCTCATCGAACGCTTTTCCTCCGAATCTGCCGGAAGGCCTGTCTCGGAGGTCCTCTCTGCCGTCCTGGATGAGAGCGGCTATGAGAAGGCGCTGCGCACAGAGGGAAGCCAGGAGCGGCTCGACAACCTGGCGGAGCTCAAGCAGTCCGTCTATATCTACGAGACGACCTGCGGCGAGGAGACGACACTGGAGGATTACCTGCGCCACGCGGCTCTTTTTTCCAACAGTGACGCGGATGCAGGGACCGATGACAGGGTGCGCATGATGACGGTCCACACGGCCAAGGGGCTGGAGTTTCCCTATGTCTTTCTGTGCGGCATGAACGAGGGCATTTTTCCCTCCCGCAAGACACGCACCCTGGAGGGAATGGAGGAGGAGCGGCGCCTCGCCTTTGTCGCCATCACGCGCGCGCAGAAAGGGCTCTACATGAGCGAGGCCCAGGGCCGCAATTTCGACGGTTCGCCCCGCTATCCCTCGCGCTTTGTGCTGGATATCGATCCCGCCCTCATCAGTTTTGTCCCGGATATGGATGAAAACCTGATCAAGGAAGCCAAGGCCCACATCCGTCTCAGTGACCGCGGACTGCGTCCGGAAAAAGACGATACTCTCCTCAAAGAGGGGGACAGGATCAGGCACCGCATTTTCGGCCCGGGCACTGTTACGGGCGTGGATATAGACCGGTCCGCCTACATTATCCGCTTTGACGATATGGATACCGACCGGCGGATCACCTTCCGTGCAAAAATCGAAAAACTGCAGTAACCGGCCACGGACCCATGCGCAAAAAGAGTACTGATTTCTTGCTTTTTTCCATGCACATGTTTACAATACTGATTACGGAGATGGAGCAAGGGCGGAACCCGGTCGTCAGTACAGAGAAGCCTTTGCGCGTCTTTTTTGCGCGTAAAAAAGAAAAAAGCGGACATATATGATAGATCAGGATGCGATGGAAACTTTGAAAAAGAACACAAACAGGAACCTTCCGATTCTGTGGATCGTCATCCCCTGCTACAACGAGCAGGAGGTCCTGCCGATCACAGCGCCCATGTTTCTGGAGAAGATCGAGCAGCTGGCCGGGGAGGGACTGATTCATAAGGAGAGCCGGATCCTCTTTGTCAACGACGGTTCAAAAGACAGAACATGGGAGATCATCCGGTCGCTGTCCCGGGAAGACCCCCGCTATGTCGGGATTGCACAGAGCAGGAACCGCGGACACCAGAACGCAGTGCTGGCCGGTCTCATGGAGGCCAAGGAATACTGCGATATCACAATCTCCATTGACTGTGACGGGCAGGATGACATCAATGCCATGGACGAAATGGTGAGGCAGTATCTTGACGGCTGTGAGATCGTCTACGGCGTCCGCTCCCGCAGGGATACCGATACCTGGTTCAAGCGGGTGACGGCGGAAGGCTTTTACAAAATGATGAATAAGATGGGGACGGAGGTCGTCTACAACCATGCCGACTACCGGCTCGTCTCTGCCAGGGCCCTGCGGGCGTTCGAGAATTACCATGAGGTGAATCTGTTCCTGCGGGGAATGTTTCCTCTGGTGGGCTTCAAGAGCACTTCCGTCTACTATGAAAGGCACGAGAGGATCGCGGGACAGAGCCATTACCCGCTCTCCAAGATGCTGGCGCTTGCCCTGGACGGAATCACCAGCATGAGCACGAAGCCGATCCGCCTGATCACCGGATTCGGATGCGTCGTAGCCGTCATCAGCTTTATCGGGGTGATCTGGTCGATCGTCTCCTACTTCCTGGGGTCCACTGTCACCGGCTGGTCCAGCATGGTCTGTATCCTCTGCTTTCTGGGAGGCATCCAGCTTCTGGGCATCGGCATCATAGGCGAATATGTCGGCAAGACATACATGGAGACCAAACACCGGCCCAGATTTATCATCAGCGAGAAGACCTGGGAAGAGCCGGACGATACCAATGTCCGGATCGGGTAAATACAGAAAAATCAGGGCCCGCAGGCGGGTCCTGTCCGCAGATCCCCCGGCGGAAGCCGCGGGTGCTGCGCGATAAAGATGAGAAAGATAAAGAAACTCAATAAAGATAAAAAAACAGTGATGCTTGGTTGATACAGGTTTTTTGAAGGAAGGAAAGGACAAAAAGAATGATTCGTACTGCAGATTTTGATTACTATGCACCTACAAAAGTGATCTTCGGAAAAGGCGCTGAGAACAGACTGGGCGCGTTGGTGAGCGCACAGGGCTGCAGGAAGGTCCTGATCCACTACGGCGGCAAGAGCGCGATCCGCTCCGGTCTGATCGACAGGGTCTGTGCATCTCTGGATGCAGAGGGAATCGGCCATGTCTCTCTGGGCGGCGTTGTCCCCAACCCTCACCTGGGCCTGGTCTACGAGGGCATTGAACTGGGCAAAAAAGAAGGTGTTGACTTTATCCTTGCCGTCGGCGGCGGCTCTGTCATCGATTCCGCAAAGGCGATCGGCTACGGTATCGCGGATCCCGAGCAGGGCGACGTGTGGGATTTCTATGTCAAGAAGAGAAAATCCACGGCATGCCTGCCTGTAGGTGTTATCCTGACGATCGCGGCAGCCGGCTCCGAGATGAGCAACGACTCCGTCATCACCAATGAGAAGACCGGCATCAAGCGCGGACACGGCAACGATATCTCCCGCGCGAAATTCGCCATCATGAATCCGGAACTCACAATGACTCTGCCGGATTACCAGTCCATGAGCG
>DGRU01000087.1:11913-13871 GCA_002390025.1 Lachnospiraceae bacterium UBA4380 | reverse complement strand
ATGCACACCATGGAGAGATATTTTACCAACAACGGCAACATGGAACTGACTGACAGCATCGCGGAAGGCCTTCTGCGCACAGTCAAAAAATACACGGAGATCATCCATGCGGAGCCCGACAATTACGAGGCGCGCGCAGAGGTCATGTGGGCCGGAAGCCTTTCCCACAACGGCCTGACAGGCTGCGGCGCAAAGGAGCGCGATTTCGCAAGCCACATCCTGGAGCACGAACTGGGCGGCATGTTTGACGTCACCCACGGCGCAGGCCTGGCAGCGATCTGGGGCACATGGGCCCGTTACGTCTACAAGAACTGCCTGGACAGATTCGTCAAGTTCGCCCTCAATGTTATGGAGGTCGAGCCCGGCGCGACGGATGAGGAGACAGCCCTCAGGGGTATCGAGGCCATGGAGGACTTCTACCGCAGGATCGGTATGCCCACCAGCATTCATGAGCTGGGCGTGGATCCCACAGAGGAGCAGATCAAGATCATGGCCCACAATGCGATCATTGCCTCGGGCGGCAAGCGCGGAAGTGCCCGTGTCCTCTATGAGGATGATTTTGTAGAGATTTATAAAGCAGCTCTGAACAGATAAGCTGCAGCAGATACAGATGGAGAGTGGTGTATATGGCCCTGCGCGGGGAAGACAAAAACAGCAGAAAACTGAACAGAGTGGGCTTCCGGCGCAGTGCAGGCAGAACAGCGGAGTTTTTTGACCTGCGCGAAACAGACCAGAGCACCGACAAAGGCAGACCGGCAGATCCCGCCTCTGAGCGCAGAGGCGGCAGCTACCGCTATTCGGACCGCACAGACGATTCCGCCCGCCCCTACAGAGAGCGTCACCGCGTAGAAGTGAACGCAAATCCGCAGAATGATTATTTCCGCTATGGGGAGGATCTCTACGGATCCGCTTATGGCGGCGGAAGAGGATCCTCTTCCAGCGGGGGCAGTCAGTCCTATGGAGACAGCCGGTCTTACGGCGGAGGGGCCAACAGCGGCGGCCGGTCCTATGGCAGCAGTCAGTCCTATGGGGGCGGCCGGTCTTACGACAGCAGCCGGATCGTGCGCGGCAATACTCCCGGCAGCCGGCAGGAAAAAACCAAAGGCTCTGAAGAGAAGGAGATTTCCTCCGATCTTCTCTACAGCGGCAGGGATTCCCGCCGCAGTACAGGAAGAGCGGGCAGATCTGCAGGCCGCTACAGCACGGGAAACTACAGGGGCGGAAGCAATTCCTCCTACGGCAGTAAAGGCTATACCCCCTACGGCAGCGCAGGTTATACCCCCTACAGCAGGGACAGATATTCCTCCTACCGGGATCCCTATGAGGAATCCGGCGATGACTCCTACGAGGATTCTTATGAGGACTCTCTTGAAGATTCCTACCAGGAGGACTCTTATGAAGGAAACTATGGCGGCAGGGACTATCCTGACGAGGAGGCGGCGGACCGGCAGGCAGTACTTGGACGCCGGCTGCGTCAGCGGGCCCAGGGACGCCGGCAGAGGGAACAGGAACTTCGCTCTCTCTATGTAAAGATCGGGATCGGCGCTGCAGTCTTCCTGCTCCTGGCCATCCTCATCTTTCCGCGCATATTCCGGTCAGGAAACTCCGCAAAGGTAAGTGACGGGCCGGAGACAGCTGCACAGACGCAGGAGCAGCAGGGAAGCCCTGAAGGTCAAAAGGAGGCAGAAATACCTGCGGAGCAAGTGCCCGCAGAGCAGACTCCAGCGGAGCAGACGCCTGCGGAGCAAACGCCGGCAGAGCAGGCGGACACTGACGATCAGAAGGCCGCGGAAGGCACGGAGCCTGAATATATAAACGCGGATGAAGACGCTTCTGCGGTTTCAGAGCAAAAAGATGCAGAGACCGCACAGGCGGGCACAGAGCAGGCGGAGAACAAAGAAGCTGCTGCGCCGGAACAGAAAGCGGCAGAGACCGCACAGGCAGACGGGGAGCAGGCG
>DGRU01000087.1:0-11772 GCA_002390025.1 Lachnospiraceae bacterium UBA4380 | reverse complement strand
AAAGACGCAGAGGCCGCGCAGGCAGGCACAGAGCAGGCACAGAACATGGAAGCCGCTGCAGGGAATACAGTGGAGTCCACTAATATGACGGCTGCCGAGTCCGGAAAATACGCCGGGCAGGACGACTGGCGCTTTATCCTGGTCAATCCCTGGTACATGCTGCCGGATGGGTATGATGAAGTAGCCACATCCTCCATTCCGAACGGAGAATCCGTGGACAGCCGGTGCTATCCGGAGTTTGTGAAGATGCTGGATGACTGCCGGGCAGCGGGCGGACAGCCGGTTGTATGCTCTTCCTACCGGTCGCATGCAAAGCAGGTGGTCCTCTTTAATGATCAGGTCAAGGGCCTGATGGCAAAAGGAATGACAAAGCAGGAGGCAGAGAAGCAGGCCGGCACGGAGGTTGCCGTTCCGGGAACCAGTGAGCACGAGCTTGGGCTGGCTGTCGATATCTGCGATTACAAATATCAGAATCTCGATGATTCGCAGGCGGACACAACGACCCAGAAATGGCTGATCAAACACTCCTGGGAATACGGTTTTATTCTGCGCTATCCGAAGAATAAAACCGGGATCACAGGCATTATTTATGAGCCGTGGCACTACCGCTATGTCGGAAAGGATGCGGCGAAAGAAATCACCGAAAAAGGCATCTGCCTGGAGGAATACCTCGAACAATAATCATGAAGGACAGCCAGGAGCCGGATCGGAAGGGGAGCGGGCCTGAAGAAACAGACACAGGCCGGTCCCGGCAGGAGACGGCTGCCTGATTGGAGAGTAACAGAAAGCGGACACCTCGAAAAATGCAATTTGACCCGGATACAAATCACAATAAAACAGACCTGGCGGAAAAAAACGGAAAGAGTTCAGGGACTGTGAAAGCTGCTGCAGGACTGCTCGGAACACCGGTTCGGAAGATCCGGATTATCATGAGCAGAATTTCTGCGGCCTCTGGAAAAGTCTCCGATAAGGCTAAGGCGGCAGGGGCAGTTCTGGTGCTGCTTGCCTCAGTCGCTGTACTCGTCTATGAGACCGGTGCCTGGCGCATGTTTTCCGGCAGCCGGGAGGATGTCAAACCCTTCACACAGCAGATTTCCGCCTGCCGAGATGCGGTGGACAGAAGCGCTCTGGAGGACATTGCGTCCGGGGCAGACCGGACCTATGCGGATTCCCGGGAAAACCTGGAATCCGGCCTGAATAAGGCGACGGCCTCAATGCGTGAAGAATACATGGAGATCCTTGACAGCGGACAGGGAAGCTCCTTCCACCCTGCTTCCGAGGCGGAGCGTCTGTTATTTGAGAGAGTGCGGGAAAAACGCAGGGAAGTGCTCACTGAGGATCCCATGCTGCTCCTGGTCAACAAGTGGCACTATCTGCCGGAGGACTATACTGTGGATCCGATCACACTTCCCAACGGACAGATGATCGGCAGCAAGTGCTATGAACCTCTGATGGAGATGCTGGAGGACTGCGCTGAGGCGGGAGGAAATCCCATCGTCTGTTCCGGTTACAGACCGCATTATAAACAGGTAGACCTCTTTAACGCACAGATTGACCGCTGGCTGTATGCGGGCTACGAACAGGAGGACTCCGAGGATCTTGCATCCACTGCGGTTGCGGTCCCGGGCACCAGCGAGCATGAGCTGGGCCTTGCGGCTGACATCTATTCTTCAGAGAACATGAGCCTGGATGAAAGCCAGGTCTACACATTTACCCAGCAGTGGCTCATGGAAAACTGCTGGAAATACGGATTTATCCTGCGTTACCCGAAGGATAAGACTGACATTACGGGTATCATTTTCGAACCCTGGCATTACAGATATGTCGGGAAGGAGCACGCACAGAAGATCCATGAAGCAGGAATCTGCCTTGAGGAGTACCTCGAGCAGACAGACCACCCTGAAGAGACAGCAGAGGATTCTGACGAAACAGAAGGCCGTGACGGCGAACAGGAGTATGGTCAGACAGAACCGTTTTACGGATATTGATCTTTATCGGGAACAGCGAAAGCGCGGCATGAAGCTCTAAGCCGTGCCCGGGTGCAGGACGGGGGGAAGTTCTGCGGATCATCAGGAAGAGAGGTAACCTGTCAAATACAGCCACGACTATATAAGTGAGGTAAAAAATGAAACAGGATGTCATTTATGTCACAGGTCATCAGCATCCGGATACAGATTCCATCGCCGCCGCAATCGGATACGCCTTCTTTAAACGGGCCAACGGTGTAAAAGCAATCCCCTGCAGACTGGGCAAGATCGGCACGGAGACGAGATATCTCCTCGACCGGTTCGGATTCCCGGAGCCCATGCTCCTTGAGGATGCCCGTGTCAAAATGTCAGAGATCGAGATCGACGAGCCGACCACGATCATGCCCGACAAGACAATTTACGAAGCGATTCAGCTCATGCACGGAGCGGGCAAGCAGACCTGCGGCGTCGTTGATGCGGAGAACCGCGTTGTCGGCATGCTGACCATGAACGATATCGGCCTGGTCGCCATGGGCGATACAGCCGAGACAGAAAAGCTTCTGGAGGACGTCTCTCCGGAAAATATCAATACCGCGATCAGCGGAAAGATCATTTACCGGGCGCCGGACCGCCACATCCGCGGCCGCGTCTCTGTCGTTGCGATCACCAAGGAGGATATCGCCATCCACGATATCAAGAACAAGATCGTTGTCGCTGGTGATGATCCGGAAGCACAGAAGAATATCATCGAGATGGGGGCAGGTCTGCTCATCCTGGTGCGTACCGACAGGGTGTCCGATGAGGTCCTGGAAGTCGCGAAAAAGCACGGCTGTACCGTGATCATCTCCGGTCACAGTACCATGAACACTTCCCGCTACGCCTATTTCGCACCTCCCATCAGCAAGCTCATGGCGACCAAGGTCGTCAAGTTCTACGCCAACGAGCTGGCAGAAGATGTCGGAACCAAGATGATGCGCACACGTTTCCACGCCTATCCCATCGTGGATGAGAACGACAGGATCGTCGGCTGCGCGTCCCGCTATCACATCATGAACAGCCGCAACAAGAAGATCATCCTCGTGGACCACAATGAGTTCTCTCAGTCCGTGCGGGCGATCGACAAGGCGGAAGTGCTGGAAGTCATTGACCACCACAGAATCAACGATTTCTCCACAAAGCGTCCCGTCGCTTTCCGAAATGAGATCATAGGAAGTACCGCGACCATCGTCGCAACCATGTTCCGCGAGAACCAGATCCCGATCCCGCAGAATCTGGCAGGACTGCTTCTGGGCGCCATCCTCTCCGACACACTGAAGTTCCAGTCTCCTACAACGACCGAGAAGGACAGGCGCACCGCCAATATCCTCGCCGCCATCGCGGATCTGGATATCGATGAGTTCGCCGCGGATATGTTCTCCGTCGGCGCGGACATCAAGGGCAAGAGCATCTCCGAGCTTCTCAATCAGGATATCAAGTATTTCGAGATCGAGAGCTGCAAGACCATGGTCTCCCAGGTCATCATTTCCACTTTCAGTGCCCTGGAAGGAAAGGAAGACGAGATCCAGCAAGTCCTCAACGAATTCACCGGCAAAAAGAACCTCGATCTGTGCCTGATGGTCTTTACCAGCATTCTGGATAACGGATCGATCGTATTCCGCTCCGGAGAGAAGTCTGACTGGGCCCTGGAGGCATTCCCGGACAAGGAGAACGAGACCCACTCCCTGCAGCAGGGTATCCTGTCCAGAAAGTCCCAGATCATCCCGATCCTGACCGGAACCATTCAGAAATATTCGTAACTGATCAGACAATAGAGATCTGTGCCGCATGAGAGGCGCAGACAGAGCGCTTTTTCACTGTTTTCATTTTCCGCGAAAACAGTGAAGGAGCATACAGAGCAAGTGCTGCCGCTCCGAGGGGCGGCATGGTTGAAAAAATGGAAGAATACAGAGATTATATGATTCGCGCCGTCGCGGCCAACGCACAGATCAATGCGTTTGCCATCACATCCAGGAATCTGACAGAGACGGCGAGACAGGCACACAATACAAGCCCGATCGCGACAGCAGCCCTGGGCAGGGCCATGTCGGGCGCACTTATGATGGCGGATATGCTCAAGGGACCCCGCGACCTTCTGACCATCCAGATCGACGGAGACGGCCCCCTGCAGGGTCTGGTCGTGACAGCGGACAACCAGGGGCATGTCAAGGGATATGTCAAAAATCCGAATGTGATCCTGCCGCCCAATGAACAGGGCCATCTCAATGTCGGCGGAGCGATCGGCAGAGGAACACTCACGGTGATCCGCGACATGAACCTCAAGGATCCCTATATCGGACAGATCCCCCTCGTGACCGGAGAGGTCGCAGAGGATCTCACCGCGTATTACGCGCAGTCGGAACAGATTCCTTCCTCCGTGGGTCTGGGCGTTCTGATGAACAAGGACAACACCGTGCGCAGAGCCGGCGGCTTTGTCGTACAGCTCATGCCTTTTGCGGATGACGAAGTGATCGGAAAACTGGAGGAAAATATTCGAAAGATTTCTTCTGTCACCAGCATCCTGAATGAGGACAGCAGGCCCGAGCATCTTCTGGAAGTCGTCCTGGACGGGTTTGACCTTCAGATCACATCAAAAGAGGATGTGAGTTTCTACTGCAACTGCAGCCGTGAACGTTTTGAGCGCGGACTGATCCTCCTGGGCACAGAAGAGCTTGAGAGTATCATTGAAGACGGAAAAGACATTGAACTGGCCTGCCAGTTCTGCAATCGAACTTATTCCTATACACCGGATGAAGTAAAAAAGCTTCTTCCCCGGGCAGCAGCGGCAAAACGCGAGAGCACCTGAGGATTGCAAAAATCATGCAGTATGAGTATAATGATTACTATTCTGCTTTCTGCAGTTAAATAGCAATTCTGTTTACGACGGCCTCCGGCCGTGTGTGAGGATATATAAAAATGTTTTGTGCAAAATGTGGTGCTGAAATGGCAGATACTGCCAGAAAATGCGGTCGGTGCGGAGCGCCTGTGCGTATCCGCTCCAAAAAAACAGCCGCGGCAAAGGGTTCGAAGAAGAAGCTGTCCGAGTTTCCCGAGGTCAATATTCCTACTCAGGAAGATGTTGAAAACAGCCTCCGCGAAGAAACTTTCATGGATCCTGTTTTCTTTAAGGAAGCGGGAGGCGATGTGGATGTAGAGGCGATCATCAAAATCGCGCGCGGAGAGGAAGCGGGAGCGGGCAGAGAGACAGAGGCCCGGAATGAAGACGACAGGCCGACTGCCGTGATCTCAAATCCCGAGCTCGATATGGCGTCTTATCTGGACAGCCTTCCCCTGATCGAGAAGGTGAGAAGGGGCTTTTCCGCCTCCCATCATCGCAGAGCAGAAGCTGCAGATGAAAAGCGCATGAGAAGGCAGCTGGAGAGAGCTTCGAGGCATTTCGCAGCTGAGGAGGCGGCCAGGGAAAAAGCGGAAGCAGACCGCGCCGAACAGGCCCGCCGCCGCAGAGAGCGGGCTCTGGCCGAGAAAGAGAAAGCGGAGCGCGCAGCAGCTGAGGAGGCCCGCCGTCGCGAGGAGAGAGCCCTCGCCGAGAAGGCAGAGGCGGAGCGCGCAGCAGCTGAGGAGGCCCGCCGCCGCGAGGAGAGAGTCCTTGCGGAGAAGGCAGAGGCGGAGCGCGCAGCAGCTGAGGCAGCTGCTGTTGAGAGGGCGCAGGAAGCAGCGGAAGAGGAAGCGACAATCCGCCTGGATGAGAAGGCTGCGGCAGATCGTGCAGCTGCGGAGACAGCAGCCCGTCAGCAGGAGCAGGCAGACCGTCCCGAGGTCATCCGTCTGCAGAATAAAAACCGGGCTGCGGCGATCCGCCGCCGGGAAGAGCAGGCAGCAGCGAAAGCTGAGGCAGAGCGCATAGCGGCACAGCAGGCAGCTGTTCAGCAGGAAAATACTGCAGATGCAGAGAATCAGGAAACAGTGCGTGTGCAGCCCGCAGTATTCACGGGGCAGCAGACTGAGGAGGCAGCTTATCAGCAGGCAGAAACAAGCCGCGCTGAAAAGTTCCTGAACCTGGGACCGGCCGATCACACGACCTATACCCGGCTTGAAGAGCATGCGCAAAAGACACTCACCCCCCGGGAGCGCAGCATCGAAGAGATGCGCCGCCAGCGCAGGCGCCGGGCAAACAAGCCTGACCGCCTTGACGAATTCCTGAGCAGGTACGGTCTGACAAAGGAAATGTCCGTCAGGATCGCTACCCTCTTCCTGATCGCTGTCCTCAGTGTGATCTATGTCCTTGGAAGAGGAAGTTCAGGTGCGTCTTCGGATACCTCCTATGCGGGTGAGGGAATGACCGGCAGTGAGATCACACAGGACCAGGGAGTTGACGGAACACAGACGGATTCTTCACAGGGCGGTGAGCAGACAGAACTTCCCACCGGCGGCGGTGATTTCCAGAACAACTGATCAGGAGTCTGTTCCGGACAGGAAAAATGACGGAAGGAACATGCCTTTGTACTGCGGGGCAGTATAAAGGCATGTTCCTTCACCGTTTCCGTCTGCGCGGAAACGCTGTATACAAATGCAGGGAAAGTGCCGCCCGGCGGGCGGCATGTTTCTGCAGTATGAAAATATTTACATAAAAGGGGACTTTCAAGCAATGCAAAGAGAATCTTTAGGAAGCCGTTTGGGTTTTATCCTGATCAGCGCAGGCTGCGCGATCGGTATCGGTAATGTGTGGAGATTTCCGTATCTGTGCGGACAGTACGGCGGAGGCGCCTTCGTGCTGGTCTATCTCTTCTTTCTGGCAATTCTGGGACTCCCTGCCATGTGCATGGAGTTTGCAGTAGGCAGAGCGGCACATAAGAGCCCGATCCACATGTACCAGCAGGTGGAACCCCGGGGTACCAAATGGCATATTCACGGTTACTTCTGCATGGCGGGCAACTACATCCTGATGATGTTCTACACCACTGTAGCGGGATGGATGCTCCAGTATTTTTTCCAGACGGCCTCAGGAAAGTTTGAGGGAATGGATGCCAAAGCCGTCGAGAGTGTTTTTACGGACGGACTTCTGAACCCCGGCCTGCAGGTCGGCTTCATGGCAGTTATTGTCGTTCTCGGCTTCCTCATCAATATGCGCGGACTGCAGAGCGGCCTTGAGAGAGTCACCAAGGTCATGATGACCCTTCTGATCGTGATCATGCTGGTCCTGGCTGTCAACAGCATATTCCTGCCGGGCGCAGCGAAAGGAATCCGCTATCTGCTGGTTCCCGATTTTGCCAGGATGAAAGCACAGGGAATCTGGACCGTGGTCGTTGCTGCCATGAACCAGGCTTTCTTCACACTCAGTGTCGGAATCGGTTCCATGGCGATTTTCGGCAGCTACATCAACAAGGAACAGTCTCTGCTGGGAGAGTCCGTCAACATCGTCCTTCTGGATACCATGGTCGCCATCAGCTCCGGACTGATCATCATCCCCGCATGCTTTGCATACGGTGTTGAGTCCACAGCGGGCCCGGGACTGATCTTCATCACGCTTCCCAACATTTTCAACAACATGCCTCTGGGCAGAGTCTGGGGAAGCCTCTTCTTTGTTTTCATGACTTTTGCGGCGTTTTCCACAGTACTTGCCGTTTTTGAGAACATCATGGCCATGTGCATGGATCTGTTCGGATGGAGCAGGACAAAGACAGGACTGATCAATATCGTCCTGCTCTTCCTTCTCTCCCTTCCCTGCGCGCTTGGTCCCAATCTGCTGTCCTTCATCGAGCCCAAGGGGCCGGGCAGCACTTTCCTGGATCTTGAAGACTATATTGTCAGTAACTTCCTGCTGCCTCTCGGCGCACTTGTATTTGTTCTCTTCTGCACCCGCAGAATCGGCTGGGGCTGGGACAATTTCAAGAAGGAAGCCAATGAGGGCGAGGGTTTAAAGGTGCACGACTGGATGCGGCCTTATATTACATGGATCCTTCCCATCCTCATCATTTTTGTCTTTATCATGGGACTCATCTGAGAACTGCAGGAGATTTGTAAAACAGAACATTGTTTCATGCTGCTTTCTGACCATTCTGTGGAGAAAGGAATGCATACGGAAAATGTCGTCGGATCGCATTAGAAAAAAACGATATAATTCCGCAAAGAAAGCACGGCAGGGAAAAAATTGGATTTTTCCGGTCGTGCTTCTTTTTTGTGTGCTCGCGGGACTTGCAGGCGTCGCTTTGATTTATTACCTGTATGCACCCCTGAAATACAGCGACCGGGAAATAGACGAATATGTCAGGGATATATACGGTGACTCCTGGACACTGCTGAGAAAAAAAGAGACAGCGGGAGAAGGGGGCGGAATAAACGCCTATCTCTATGAGGATAAAAACGAGGGTACTTTTTCCGTGTTTTCCATGTCCGTACCGGTGGAGAAGGACGGAGTATCCTCAGGACGCAGCCGGAAGGTGCTCTGTGACAATTATTTCAGCACTGTGATCGAAAACAGGCTCGAACAGATCAGGGATCTTGCAAAAGAGGCGGAACATGACGGCGGACCGAAGCTTGAGATCGAGGTGACCGGAGAGCCGTCCGGAGCTTTCGGCGCCCAGTATATTTTCCGTCTGTATCTGGAGAACCACCACCAGATCGAGGCTGCAGGGGAACTCCTTTCGGAGATTGACGGATTGCTGGGCTTTTCTGTCAGAAAAGGCTCGGAGCCCTGGAAGCTGCTGCGGGCGGATACCCCCTTCGTCCATGTTTATCTCAAACCCGACCACGGGATCACCGGCGGTGCAGATGCGGTGACCGGGGCGGCAAAAAAAGCTTCCGATCCGGAAGCAGCCGGGCCCCTGGAGGTTCCCGGTGACTGGCGCAGTCCTCAACTGCGCGACGCCTATGAGATCGGCAGGATTTCCTTTACGGATCTTACATCTCCCTCCAGGCACACGCCGGAAAGCCTTGTCAGGCGCATGGAAAATGATTATGTGGATGCCGCCAGAACCTCCGGCAGCGGCCACTATACGGTATCCGACGAGCTCATTGCCAAATATCCGGCCCCCGTCCTGACCCTGGTCAATGTGGGAGGTCACAATCTTACCGAAAAAGGGGAAAACAAATACACCTATCAGTTTGTCTACTGCCGCAGTACAGGGACCTACTGGATGCTGGGCCTGGATCCCTGTGAGGATTTTGACGGCAATCCCTACGGAGACTATCCGCGCAGAGGCGCTTTCTCCAATCTGGTCAGATGTCTGGGAGGCACCTCCTCGGCGGAAGACTGGACCGGCAGCTGGCGGATCGGCACAACACAGTGGGAAGCAGTCCTGCAGACACAGGAGAGAGCCGGAATCCCTTATTCCTATAAAAACCTCCGGCTTACCTGCAACGGAAATGAGACTCTCCTCGACGCCGTCCCCGAGGTATTTGCAGGCACCGGCGCTGTCCCTTCCGGCAGGCCCTTCAGTATCCGCGACCTCATCCGGATGCTCGATGTCCGCATCACCATCAACCAGAAAGACATGACTGCGGTCATGTTCAGAGACTTTGAGGATGAATAAAAATGATATACTGCGAAGGGCAGTTCTGACCGTCCTGACTCTGCTGTGGATGCTTCTGATCTTTGCCATGTCAGGCGCCGATCAGGATGAATCCAATGCCCAGAGCGGAACGATCTGCACATTTCTGTGTGAGACTTTTGTTGAGGGTTTTGATGAGCTTTCTCCCCGGGAACAGCAGGCTATCGAGGAAGCTATTGCCTTTCCGGTGAGGAAGGGAGCACATCTGACCGAATATACTGTACTCGGAATGCTTCTGGCAGCCGCCGCGGCAGCCTATACATTCAACCATATTTCTGTGCCTTTTCTCATCGGTGTTATTTATGCAGTCAGTGATGAGATCCATCAGCTCTATGTGCCCGGCCGGGCAGGACAGTTCCGCGATGTCCTGATCGATTCCGCCGGAGTTCTGCTGGGCATCTGCATTTACAGGGCAGCTGCCCGGAGAAGGCGCATCAGGGTGCAGAGACCGGGGCAGGATGCCTTTTCCGGGGAGCGGCGCGGTCCCAAAAAGCGGTGAAAAGGAGTACACTAAGTGATACATTTAAAAATGCGGTGTGATCCGACGATGATTCCGGATACAGCCCTTTATATATCTGTTCAGGGAGATAACTGATCAGAGAGGTAACTTTTCAGAGAAATAACTGATCAGAGAGGTAACTGTTCAGGGAAGATTACTGTTTTAGGGGAGATTACTGATGGAGAAAAAAGGCTTTTTTGCATCCCTTGGAAAAAGAAAACTTGGCGTGGTTCTGAATCTTTTCTATGCCTACATGTCTCTGGGACTGGTCCTGATCATGCTGGGGGCCATCCTGCCGGATCTGAAAGCGGACTACGCGCTTTCCTATCAGGTCGGCGGAGCCCTTCTGTCGGTGCAGTCTGTGGGTTACGTGCTTGCAGGCCTGCTGGCAGGCTACCTGCCTCTGATGCTGGGGATCAAGAAGTCCTTTATTCTGATCCAGTTTTCAGTGACCCTGGGCTTTGTCATGCTGCTGATCAGCGGCAATCCGGTCTGGCTCCTGGCTGCCATGTTTCTGATCGGTATCGGAAAAGGCGGCATCACCAACTACAACAACCTGCTGATGAATATCTACAGTGAGGGAAATGCCGGTCCCCTCAATATCCTGCACGCCTGCTTTGCGGCAGGCGCCGTCATTGCGCCCCTGATCGCCCTGGCGGTCTCCGGCTGGCGGATGGCAGTGACCATTGGCTGTATCTGCTGTGCGGCTTCCCTTGTATTCCTCTTTCTGGCAGGATTTTCCGACAAGGATCTTGAAACCTCAGATGCTTCTGATGGCGGCGCGGATGATACCAGGAAAAAGAAGGTTGATTACGGCTTTTTCCTGGAGAAGATCTTCTGGGTCACCGTCGTCATCTGCTTCTTCTACCAGGCCGTGGAGGCATCCTTTATGGGATGGATGACCAGCTTCCTGGTCGATACAGGGGTCATGGAGGCCTCACTGGCCCAGTTTACCACCTCTGTTCTCTGGATGGCTCTGATGGCGGGCAGGCTCCTCTGTTCCCTGGCTGCAACCAGATTCAGCCCCAGGCATATGATCCTGGCACTGACGGTGATCACCACAGTCTTTATGGTCCTGTTGCTGCAGAGCAGTTCACCCGTCGGCCTGATCATCGCGACCGCGGGAATCGGCCTGGGCATGTCCGGCATGTTCGGAACCTCCGTTTCCAATGCCGGAGATATCTTCTCCAGATATCCCGTCTGCATGGGATTCTTCGTGTTTATGACCAGTATGGGCGCCATCGTGGCCCCTGCCATCATCGGTATCGTCGCCAATACGGCCGGAATGCACACCGGCATGTCCACCCTCCTGGTCTTCTCAGCCCTCATGGTGGCGGCAGCTGCCCTGAACCTGTTTATGCAGAGAAGAAAAGCCTGAGAAAGCGGCGGCCGGGAGTCCTGTCAGAAGAGAATTGACCGCATGTTACCGGGCATGGAATGAAACATCATCTGTACAACTGTTTCTGCCGAAGTAATGTTGTCGTTCAGGACCCATTCCTGCGTCATGCCGACAGCGCCCATACAATGAAAGCGGATCGCTGTGAAAAAAAAGGCCGGATGCATCCATTCCTGCACCCGGCAAAAAAACAAAAAAATAATGCAGCTAACAGGACTTGAACCTGCACGGGGGTTGCCCAACAGAACCTAAATCTGCCGCGTCTGCCAATTCCGCCATAGCTGCATAGAAGAGTGGTATTTAATTGTCGCGGCATTCGCCGTAGTTGTCATTGCAAAAAGCCTACGCAATTCGCCATGCCGACAG
>DGRU01000217.1 GCA_002390025.1 Lachnospiraceae bacterium UBA4380 | reverse complement strand
GCCGACTGGAACGACTGCCTGAATCTGAACTGCTTCTCCACAACTCCCGGCGAGAGCTTTCAGACAACGGGACCCAGCGAGGGCCCGGTTGCGGAGAGTGTTTTCATCGCGGGCATGTTTGTCAAATACGGACTGGAATATGCGGACCTGTGCGACCACAAGGGACTTTCGCAAGAGGCGGATGAGGTCCGCCGCGAAGTCGAGGATATGAAAAAGATCATCCTGGATGCCGGCTGGGACGGAGAGTGGTTTGTCCGGGCCTATGACGCCTTCTCCAGACCGGTTGGAAGTCATCTCTGCGAGGAAGGAAAAATCTACATTGAACCCCAGGGCATGTGCGTCATGGCAGGTGTCGGTGTCGAGACAGGGCAGGCTGCCGCAGCGCTTGAGAGCGTCGGAAAGCACCTGGATACAGAGTTCGGCATCGTACTGCATCAGCCGGCCTATACGGTCTACCATCCGGAACTTGGCGAGATCACATCCTATCCGCCCGGATACAAGGAAAACGCCGGTATTTTCTGCCACAACAATCCCTGGATCGCCTGTGCCGAGACCGTCCTGGGCCACGGAAACCGCGCCTTTGAGGTGTTCCGCAAGACCTGTCCTTTCTACCTGGAGGATATGGTGGATACACGGCGGGTAGAGCCCTATGTATACTGCCAGATGATCGCGGGACGGGATGCCGCAACCTTCGGAGAGGGAAAAAACAGCTGGCTGACCGGAACGGCAGCCTGGACCTTTGCCTGCATGAGCCAGTACATCCTGGGAATCCGCCCGACACTGGACGGCCTGCAGATCGATCCCTGCATCCCGGATACGCTGAAGAGCTATCGCTGCGAGCGGACCTACCGCGGTGCCGTCTATCACATCGAGATCGACAATAGCGCCGGCGTCCAGCACGGGGTGCTTTCGATGACTGTTAACGGAGCCAAGGTCAGCGGCACACTGATCCCTGTGCGGGACGGCTGCGCGGAGTATGAAGTGAAGGTTGTCATGGGAGAATAATCATGCAGTTTTCTGATCATTTTGTATGGGGGGCGGCAAGCGCCGCCTACCAGATCGAAGGCGGAGCCTTCGAGGACGGCAAGGGGCCGTCGATCTGGGATCATTTTTCACATGTGCCCGGAAAGACTTTTAACGGACATACTGGCGACACAGCCTGCGATGCCTATCACCGGGCGGAGGAGGACCTGGATCTGATGCAGAGCCTGGGCATCAGCAACTACCGCTTCAGTCTCAGCTGGCCGCGCATTTTTCCTGACGGCACGGTAAACGGAGCAGATGGAGCAAATGGCAGCGGCGGCAGCGGTTTTGCCTCTTCTCTCGGCGGGCTCAATCCCGCCGGCATCGCCTACTACGACCGCATTGTGGACGGCTGCCTTTCCCGCGGCATAACACCCTGGATCACCCTTTATCACTGGGACCTGCCCCTGGCCCTCTATCATAAGGGCGGGTGGATGAACCGTGAGACCGCGGACCGCTTTGCCGACTATGCCGATTTTGTCGCCGCGCATTTCAAAGGACGTGTGACAAACTATATCACGATCAATGAACCCCAGTGCGCCATCGGTATGGGCATGGGGAACGGCCTGCACGCACCCGGCCTGCAGCTGGATCCGCAGAGCCTGTTCCGCTGCTGGCATAACCTGCTGCTGGCCCACGGGCTGGCTGTCCGCGCCATCCGCAGGGAAGCGCCTGACGCGCAGATCGGAGCTTCCTCCACAGGCGCCCTGGCCTATCTGCACGAAATGCCGGGCGATGATCCGGACAGAGACAGAGCTATGGAGACGCCGGAGGCCCTGCGGACAGCTTCCTTCCGCTCCCTGCCGCCCGATATAAATCCGGGTTACTTTTTTAACCACCAGTGGTTTTTCGATCCTGTTTTTCTGGGACATTATCCGGACGATCCCCTGAATCCCTGGGCGGCCTTCGCCGGCAGTACTCCGCAGGAGGATCTGGAGATCATTTCCGAGCCCATCGATTTCGCCGGACTCAATATCTACAACGGCCACGGGCTGGTGCAGGATGAGACGGGGGAATATGTCATGGAGGAAAAATATCCGGGCTATCCCCGCACTGCCCTCAAGTGGCCCGTGACTCCCGAAGTTCTCTACTGGGGGCCTCGACTGATCTTTGAGCGCTACCATGTGCCGGTCTATATCACAGAGAACGGGCAGAGCTGCAACGACAGGATCTTCCTGGACGGAGGCGTGCACGATCCCGACCGGATCGATTTCCTGCACCGCTATCTGCGCGCATTGAAAAAGGCCTGCCTGGACGGCCTGCCGGTGCGGGGCTATTTCCACTGGTCCTTCACGGACAACTACGAATGGCACAGCGGCTATGACGACCGCTTCGGACTGATCTATGTCGACTACCGGACCATGGAGCGCATCCCCAAAGACAGCGCCGCATGGTACTCCGAGGTGATACGTACCAGGGGAGAAATCATTTAAAACGCGGGCGGATCCGCAAAATGTATCTTATAAGAATAAATATAAACATATACAAAAAAAGAAGTTCTTCACACTGCCGAGGGTCCTGTCCTCGACAAGATCCGCAGCGCCATGGCAGCAGCAGACCTTCTGTAATATGTCAGAATCTGCTACACGGCTTTTTCACAACACCGTAGGGATATTCGGGGCTGACGTGTTTTGTAACCCGGTATGTTCCGGCTGCAATTACTGCTTTACAATTATATGAAAAAGGGATAAGATGGACCGCGCCTGCAAAGGGCGCGGTTCATTTTAGTCTTCATTTTGCAATACCTGTGACTTCAGACCGGGGGTACGCGCGCAGGACTCGTGGGCGAGTCACTTCAGGAGACAAATATTCACCCAAATGTAACTGGTGAAGAAATGATTCCTACTCTATAATTATAAGTTATAGTACACTTCCGCATTTGTGCCGCCTGGCGGCCCCAGATACAGGATCCTTCACTGTTTTCGTCTTCGCGAAACCGGTGAAGGTGCCGCTCTGACGGGCGGCATGGCCGGAAAGAGAGGAAAAGCTATGATATTGAATGAAAAAAGGAAAAAAGGAGTAAGGCTTCTGGCGACTGCTGCAGTTGTAGTCTGCATGCTCACCGCCTGCGGTTTCGGCAAGGGAAAAGAAGCAGCGCAGGACAATAAAGCCGCGCAGGAAGAGACTGCTGCGGGAAACAACACGCCTTCCTCCGCAGCGGCGGTTGCGGAGAACTCCATTGTCAATTTCAAAAATGACAAGGCATATGCCAGACTGAAGTCGGATATGGAAAAGGGAGACACTCCCATCGAGTGCAATGTGCTCTATGATGTGGGCGGCGCCCGGCCCGATGTCACAGTGACCGACCAGGCTAAGATCAAGGAGATCTACGACCAGCTCGCGAAGATCACCGTCGGCGAAAAGAGCGCGCAGAGCGTCACTGACAGCTATCACCACATTACCTTCCGCCTCAGAAACGACACCTATGTCTCCTTCTATTTCGAGGGCGAGGACCTTTTCTGCTGGGACAAGGACAATTACGCCGTCTCCGGAGGAAGCTCCCTGTGGTATACGGTCCGGGGCCTGCAGGACACTGCCATGGAGGAAGCTGCGAAAACAGCTTCTGCCGGATCCACCTCAAAAAGTTCCAAACCCGCTTCACCGGCTTCTGAACCGGCCTCTGCCGGAAAGACGTCAGGAAGTGCAGGAAGTGCAGGGAATGCAGGCACGCAGGAAAAAGAGAAACAGGTCTCAGATGAAGTCACCGCCAACAATGAGCCCGAGAGAGACCTTCCGGACAAGGACAGCGGAAGCAGCACGGTGCCGGAGAATACGCAGTCTGCAATGGAGACTGCAGGTGTCACAGCCGGCGGCTCCGGTGACAGGCCGACAGAGGACGGCGGCAGAGGCAAAAATGTCAAAGCCGGAACCATAGGAGACCTCCCTGTTGTTGATGATGAGACCGCTTCATCTGATGAAAAAGAGATCGAAAAAGCTGATCAGACTGACGATCCCTCACCTGAAAAGGATATAGTAAGGCCATCCGATGAAGATCCCGCGTCTGACGATAAACCCATGTCTGACGATGCATCCGCGGATGATACAGCGGCCGAAGCAGATACAGCCTCTGCGGCTGCAACGGCTGCAGACAGTGAAGTCGCCGCTGACAACATGCAGCTCTCCGAAATGGACGCGGCCTACACTGACATCATTCTTGCTTACGCTGAAGCGCTGTCCGGTGATGCGGATGCCTTTAATGAAGCATATGAACAGGGACTCTACGAGGCCGGAGGAAACAATACCGGGGAAGGATCCGGAGCGGGCATGACAGCTGCAGCAGCGGACATTGATCCGCGTCTCAACTATGATGTGATCCATGATTATTTCAGGTCCCTTGAGGATGCAAAGCTTCTCTATGGACTTCGCGATTACAATGGGGACGGAATCCCTGAGCTTGTGATCGCAATGAGAGAAGGCGGAGCCACCTATGTCCGCGCCATGTATTCCTTTGACGGGACGATTGCCGTCCCCCTCTTTACAGGGGATATGACCCTGGCCTACAGAAGAGACCTCTACCTGCTGCCGGACGGCTCCTTTATTTTCCACAGCAGCGGCAGCGCCGTCTCCGGCGAGGACATCATCTGCCGGATCGCCGACGGAGGAAGCGGTCTGGAGATCATCGCGCGGTATGGCTATGACGGGCTCGAAAACGGCAATATGGACCACGTCAGCCCGGACGGCGAGACACTGACAGAGCAAGAATTCAACGACCAGTACGGCAGCGTGACAAACCCTGCAGAGGGTGTCTCCTTTGATACTGTCAGCGAAACCGCTCAGGTAAACTCTGCATCGGCTGAATAAGCTCATTGCTGAGTAATTACATCGCCGGGTAGTTTCATCGCCGGGTAATTCCGTTACTTTCCGAAGCGATCGGCAAAAAGCAGAAGAAATAGTAAAAGAAACCTGCAAGAGAAAAGGCCAGAGAAAGAAGCGAAAGAAAAGCACTTTCCGGATCTGATGACAGCTTATGATCACAGATCATCCGGAAGGTGCTTTTTTTTTCTTGCATTTATCTATAAAGCGAAGCGGCGAGTACCGCATTCATAGGAGCCGCTGTATCGCATGGGGGAAGGTTCATGTTTTCCGGAGTTATCTCACTTAGGATCTGCCGGTATCTGCTGTGAGATGACCCCTCTTGTGCATATGAGGAGAGAGAGCCCTGCATCAGAAACCACCATGTCCGCCGCGGCCGCCCATGCCGCCGTGCATGCCGCCCATGTCTCTGCCCATGCCGCCGCCTCCCATCATCTGGTTGGTGATGGAGTCGGTCTCGGAGCCGTTGACGATGAGGGTTGCACCGTTGTTCTGAGCGGTTCCGTCGTAATCAAAGGGACTCTGGGCAGTGATATTCAGTGTGCCCCCGTTCAGATAGAGGTTGCCGTTGGAGTCCACGCCGTCGGTGTCGCCGGAACCCATCACGATGGTGAGCTCACCGCCGTTGACTTCGACAGTGGGAGTTGCGAAATTGGACTTCTGACCGGCGTTGATGCCGTCGTCGGCCGCTGCAATAGAGAGTGTGCCGCCGTTGATCTGGATGTAAGTGCCCTCGATGCCCTCTGCGGCAGTCAGGTCGATCGTGCCCCCGTCCACCTGGGCAATGGTTGTTGCGTGGATCGCGTCGTCGCCTGCCTCGATGGTGACCGTACCGCCTGCTATATAGATGTAACCGACAGTATTGTCCTCGTCGTTCTCTGCGTGCAGGCCGTCTTTTTCAGAATTGATAGTAAGGGTGCCGTCCGCCACCAGGATGGACTCGTTGGCCTCGAGTGCGTCTGCTGTACAGGTGATATTGATCGTGCCGCCTGTGACCTTGAGATCATCCTTGCCGCTGATGCCGTTTTCGCTGGAGACGATATTAAGTGTGCCTGTTCCGTTTACGACCAGGTCATCTCTGGAGAAGATCACGGCGTCCGTATTTGTGTCGCCGTCGGCAGTGAAGGTGCCGGAGACTGTCAGTGTATTTTCGGAGTCTGTCGTCGTGACAAAGACCTTGTCGGCATTCTGAACGTAGATGCAGGGGGTGCTCTCGTTGGTGATCGAGACACTGTCCAGGACCAGCTGGACCTTGTCCTCATCGCCTGCGGAGACGACGATCTGTGCATTGGAGGCGCTTCCCGTGACTACATACACGCCCTCTTTGCTGATCGTGTAGGTCTCTCCGTCACTCACGGTGATGTTTTCCGCCCCTGTCAGATCGGCTGTCTGCTCAAGGTCGCGGCTTGAGAAAAGGTCGGAAGTGTCCAGGGCGCTGCTCCCGCTGGCGGAAGCCGTGTCAGTGCCCGAGACATTATAGACGGTGTCTGTTTCTGATGAGTTCTCCGCTTCCTCTGCCGTTTCGGAAACATAGGTCTCCGTTCCTGATGTCAGCCCTGCTGCGGAGGAGGCAGATGTATCGCAATATGCATGGAATGCGGTCATAGCACTGAGCATTACCGCACAGATGGCAGCAGTCATAAATCTTGTCTTTCTCATAATCCTATTCCTTTCTGATCTCTCTCTGGAGCCTGCAGCGTCCTGCGTCCCCGGCAGGATGTTTTCTTTCTTTATCCTTTTTCTATTTTTCTATCTTTTTGCATCTTTTTTCTTTCGGGGAACAGGTTTTTTGTCTGTTCATGATATTGTTTTATCACCTGAACCCTAGTTGAAACTTAGAAAAAAGCTTAAGTTTGAGAAAACACAGTTTTTTCACAGTTAAAAGCCGCTCAAAAAAGGACATGGCCGGATACAGATGAAAGACTCCGGCCAGAGCGGACGTCCCGGGGCACAGGAAAAAGATGTTCGTCACCATGCATTTACAGGATATAAAAAAGAAATACTGGATTCTTTTGATGAAAATGCTATACTTATACCCTGTATCTGGGATTAGAAACTTATTTTTACAGACAGGATGGAAGACAAATGCCGGGAACAGGAACTCTGATCAATACAGCAGCGGTGATCGCAGGCGGGATCGCCGGACACTTTACAGGACGATTATTTAAAGAAGAGCAGCAGGATGCTATCTGCAGAGTCTGCGGGATCAGCGTCCTCTTTATCGCAATAGCGGGTGCCATGGAGGGCATGCTGCAGGTCACATTATCTCAGGACGGGAAGGCAGCTTCTCTTGCCGGCGGACGATCCATGTTTATCGTCCTCTGTCTTGCCATCGGCACGGTCATCGGAGAACTCCTGCGGATCGAGGACGGTTTTGAGAGATTCGGCGTGTGGCTCAAGATCAGGACCGGCAACGCCAGGGACGCCAGGTTTGTGGACGCCTTTGTCACGAGCTCCCTCACAGTCTGTATCGGAGCCATGGCCATCGTCGGCGCCATCCAGGACGGCGTGATGGGAGACTACTCGACACTGGCTGTCAAATCCGTGCTCGACTTCATCATCATCATGGTCATGACTTCCTCCATGGGCAAGGGCTGTGCCTTCTCCGCGATCCCGATCTTCGTCTTCGAGGGAAGCATCACCCTTCTGTCCAGACTGATCGCGCCTCTCATGACAGAAACGGCCATTGAGAACCTCTCCCTGATCGGCTCCATCCTCATCTTCTGTGTAGGGATCAACCTGGTCTGGGGCAAAAAGGTGCGCGTGGCCAACATGCTGCCTGCCGTGCTGCTGGCCATACTGGCCGCCTACCTGTCTCCGCTATAGAAGAAAGACTGAGAACTATGTGCTGCCGGCCCTGCTGGCAGCCTGTCTGCCTCCGCTATAGAATGAATGCTATAGAAAAGACTGAGAGCTTATATATTGCGGTCCGGCCGCATCAGGGATCCGCCTGCGGGTCCTGCGCGCCGGATGAAAAAAGATCCGCCATATCACTTTTGGGTTGATATGACGGATCTTTTTTATTTCAAATCATTGTACATTTGGATTGATATGACGGGCTTTTTTTTAAATCATAATAACGATTATCCCGAGCGGGGAGGCTGCAGCTTCCGTAAGCAGCCGTACAGTACTTACCTTTTTGGCAGCCAGGAGATCGTATTTTCATTGTGGTTCATCATGCGCACAATATTTGCGCGGTGTCTCACGACGATCACGACGGCAAAGATGACCTGGACGATTTTGATCGCCGGTGCTTCCGGCTGCAGGCAGATATAGATGGTGACCGCGATGGCGGAGATGATACTGGAGAGAGAAATGATCCTGCTCAGGACGATCACGATGAGGAAGATGACCAGGGGCAGGAAAAAGTACAGAGGACTGCGCCCCGCAACAACAAAGAGACCGAACAGATAGCCGTACATGGCAGCCACTGCCTTTCCGCCTTTAAAATGCGCGTAGAGGGGGAAACAGTGCCCGATTCCTGCTGCAAGAGCGCCCAGAGCCATTGCGGTATCTGTTCCAACGACCAGCTTTGCGATCAGAACGACAAGCGTTACTTTGAGCAGGTCCAGAGCCATGGTCGACAGGCCGGCCTTTTTGCCCAGTACACGGCCGGTGTTGCCGCCGCCGAGATTGCCGCTTCCGTACTGCCGTACATCAGTATTATAGAAGACCTTGCCGATCACGAGAGCAAACGGAATCGACCCGATCAGATATCCCAGAACCATAACCAGTGCAAGCTTCATTGAAAACCTCCTGTTACTTCTGTACTGTTTGTACCACAATGCAGCCGGGGCCGCCGTGCGTGATCAGCGAAGGGGGAAGCTGCAGCAGCTCGCTTTCCACCTGAGGGAAACTCTCATGGATCTGCCGGCGTACTTTTACGGCGAGATCTCTTTTGTCCGCATACGCGACGGTGATCAGGAACCGCTCGTCGATTCCGGCCTCCTTCATGCTGGAGATGATTGTCCCCACTGCTGCCTTCCACGTTCTGCGAACGGTCATAAAGGAGATCCTCCTGTGGTCCTCGGACTGAGTCAGAACCGGAAGCAGGTGCAGGGCACTGCCGATCTTGGATGTCAGGTTTGTGATCCGTCCGCTCTTTCGCAGATAGTTGAAATCAGCGGGAATCACATAGGAGACGGTTGACTGCGCGCGTGCTCTGATCTGCGAAACGATTTCCTGGATGGATGCTCCCTGATCCCGCAATTTGGCAGCTTTGAGTGCCATGTAGCGCAGAGGTCCCGCCAGAGAACGGGAGTTGATCACATAGATGTTTTCCTTGTTCGGCAGACTGTTACGGACACCCATTGCGGTACTGTATTCACCGGAGAGGCCGTCCGCCACAGTCAGCATGATCGCGCCATCGTCTGCTTTTCCCAGTTCTTCCAGCATATCCCCGATCGCAGGCTGTGAGGAGACCGGCATTTCATCGCCCTTGAGCAGTTCCACATATTCATCCGGACTGATGTCGATATAGTCGCGCAGAGATTTGCCTCCCAGCGAGACAGACACAGGAATGATTGCAATGCCTGACTTCAAACCCGATTCTTTAGTAAGGGTGGATGCTGTATTTGTTATGATTTTCATCAACCTGTCCTCTTCTTTACGAAAAAATATGTTGATGAGACAATTTGGTAGTTCGTGAAAAAATGTTCATCAATCCTATTATATGATTGCCTTCAAAATCATGCAAGGATGAACAGGGCGCATCCCTGTCGGAACCCGGCATCCACGGTATGGCCGGGTTTTGTGATCCGTTTACGTTTGACCTTAAGCGAAAACTGATATAGTGTAGATGAAAGTGCAGATAATAAACAACCCCTGTTTCCCCAAAAAGGATAGGAGCAGCCCTCTATGATCAGTCTTGAAGATTGGAATGCGCGGATTGACGCCTTTATAGCAGAAGAAAACAAAAACCGCGGAAAAACTGTCCCTGTACACAGAATCTATTGCCAGGATGATTCAGACCGCTCCGGCGGAGGAATCTACAATGAGACCGTGACAGTCGATACCATAGGCCGTTTTGCCCGGGCCCTGGGGGATTCAAATCCGCTTTATTCCGATCCCCGATACCGGGCAGGGCAGGCCGGGACCGCTTGCCAAGGCCTCTTTCCGGCGCCTCCGCTCCTCGAATGCTGCATCTGCTCGACCTTTATAGGCGGCAGAATGCCCCGCCTCAGGGGAATCAGCGCTTTTGATGCCGGCAGCAGGTGGGAGAGATTTCTCCCGATCCTGCCCGGAGATTCCTTCTCGGCACAGACAACTTTTCTCGGTGTGCGGGAGATCACAAGGAAGAGCGGAGGTCAGACCGGTGCTGCCAGACTCCTGCTTCGGGAACACAGGATCGACCTGACCAACCACAGAGGAGAGCATGTCTCCAGCCTCACCGCCCGCTGTATGATTAGGTGTGCGGCTCCGCTGAATGAGGATCCTGCCGCACAGATGGCGCCAGACTGTATTTCGCGGAGGACTTTAGCAGAAGATTCACAGGAATCCTGCCGGGAGCCTTCACCGGAAAATCCACAGGGATCTTGCCGGGAGTCTTCACCGGCAGACCTGCGCGGTTTATCGCAGGTACTTTCTCAGCAACCCGTGCAGCCCGTACAGAACAGCCGTCCCCGCTATAGGGAGGAGGAGCTGGACCGGGTCTATGCAAATCTCGACGCCCAGCTCTCCGGCGCCTTCCGCCGCGGCAGCAGGCCGCGATATTGGGAGGATGTGGAAATCGGAGAGGTAGTGCCGGAGCAGATCATCGGACCCTATGACGAGTCCGACGGCCAGGCCCTCATGGCGGCTATCGGCGCTGCCAATGCCTTTGCGACCAAGTGGGCCTCCATTCGTTTCCGCAAGGGGCAGGGGGTCACCGACCCCGAGACAGGGGCACACCGTCATCCTATAGACCGCCACAGCAGTGACCTCATCGCCAGGGCACAGGGGCATCCCCGCGCCCTTGTCTCCGGGATCCACAGCCAGGCCCTTCTGGCAAAATCGATCAGCGACTGGATGGGAGATGACGGCCGGCTCAGAACCCTGGACTGCCGGTGCCTCAAGCCTCTCTACTACGGAGACCTCTCCCTGCAGCGGGGCCGTGTGACCGGCAGATTTGAACAGGACGGCCGCTGTTTTGTAAACCTTCATATGGAGGCGGTCCGCCAGGACGGCACTGTACATACCACCGCTGAGGCTGTAGTGGAACTTCCCTCGCGGCGGACTTGCCAGCCCTCCTAAAAAGGTCATTTCTTTAAAAGATTATTTCTTTATAAGATCATTTCTTTCCGGACAGGAGGAAGCGGAAGCCTCTTTCCAGGCCGTCCAGAGTCAGGTCGTACATGTCCACGATATTGGCGATCGCGCGGTGGGTATCGTCTTCCGGTGCGTATTCGTCGGGCATGGGCAGGGGATTCAGCCAGATCATGTGCGGGAAATGTGCTTTCATCATGCGCAGGGTCTGTGAACCCGGGAGCCCGTCCCTGTGGTCGTAGAAGTTGTACTCCGTACCGTCCAGCTCGTAGGGATGCATCTCGGCGTCCCCCACGAAGATCACCCGGTATTTCTCGTCGCACTCCTGCATCAGATGATCTACGGAGATGTAGTTCCCGTCCTTCAGGGCAAGGGTAGGATCCTTGTAGAGAAGGGAGTAGACGATATTGTGGAAATAGTAGGTGCGCAGCTCCTTGAGATGGCGCGAGGCAGAGGCCGCCTGAAAAAGCTCGGAGCAGAGCCTTGCAAAGATACTCATGGAACCGCCGCTGTCGATCAGCAGCAGAACACGGATGGTGTTCCTGCGGGGCTTGCGGTATTTGATATGCAGAAGACCGTTTTTCCGGCAGGTCTCGTCAATGGTGGCGTCGATATCAAACTCCTGCTCACTGGTCTCCAGCTGGGTGGAGAGATTTCTGAGGACGCGGAAGGCCATCTGGAACTGGCGCGTGTCCAGGGTGTTGTCCTTTCGGAAATCCCTGAACCTGCGGCTGCCCGGCGCGATGATGGCAGTGCGGCCCCCTCCGGAACCCGATCCCGGACCGGGAGCGTTTCTGCCTTTTCCGGGAGTGCCGGGCATTCCCTCGAAAGCCTCGAACTGATCCCGGCGGGATAGGGCCTGTGCCAGTTCGGGTTCCGTTTTCTCCAACAATGCAGTCCATTCTTTCGGGAGAGTCTCCGCTCCCGGCATATCCCTGAAATAATCCGCAAAGGCCAGGTCAAAGAGGTCATATTCCGACTCATCTTTTAAAATGACCGCCCGGCACAGCCGGTAAAAGCCCTCCAGCGTGGACTCGTGCAGACCTTTTCTCATGCCCTCCAGAAGGACCATCCACTCCCCGATCGAGACCTTTACGCCCCGCTCTCTGAGATAGTAAAAAAAATCAATAAACATAGCTGCGGCAATGACCTCGTGTTCACAAATTCAGCTGCTCCGGACGGGACCGGCGCTGCAGTCAATGGCGCATGGAATTCTGTACCTGGGCATAATCCTTGTCTTTTTTGATGAGGACGCCCAGATAGGGCAGTTCTGACGAAACGGCGGCCGGATCCACACCTGCGGCCAGCAGTGCCCGCAGCCAGTCGATCAGCTCGGAAGTGCTGGGCTTTTTGGAGAGGTTCTGCACCCGCCGTATGTTGTAGAAAGTGAGCACTGCCTGCTGGAGGATCTCCTGATCGATGTCGCCGAAATGGGCGCGGATGATCTCCTTCATCTGCCCCAGAGCAGGAAATTCGATATAGTGGAAAATACACCGGCGCAAAAATGCGTCCGGAAGCTCCTTCTCCGCATTGGACGTGATGATCACGATTGGACGATGCTTTGCCCGGATCGTCTCCTTTGTCTCCTGCACATAGAACTCCATCTGATCCATTTCCCATAACAGGTCATTGGGAAACTCGAGATCCGCCTTATCGATCTCATCGATCAGCAGAACCACCTGCTCCTCAGACAGAAATGCTTCGCCGATCTTTCCGTATTTTATATACTTACTGACATCATCGACATTTGCTCCGAACTGGCTGTCGTAGAGCCGCTGCACCACATCGTAGGTGTAGAGACCGTCCTGGGCTTTTGTCGTCGATTTGATGTTCCAGATCAGGAGTTTTCTGCCCAGAGCATCCGCGATCGCCTGTGCCAGCATGGTCTTGCCGGTGCCCGGCTCGCCCTTGACGAGCAGAGGCTTTTCCAGCGTCATGGCGATGTTCACGGTTTTCATCAGATCTTCCGATGCGATATAGGATTGACTTGTTTCCAGTCCCGATGTTTTGATCATTGTTTTATCCCTTTTATTGTCGTATTCCTTTTATGAATTGTCCCTTTTTATCTTGTCCCATTTATTTATTGTCCTGATTATTGTTTTATTCAGCGATTTCCTCACTGATCTGCTTAAAATCGATCTGCAGATCGTCTGCCCGGATCCCTGCGGAAAATACTGTCTTTGAAGCTGAAGCAGGCCGGAAAAGAGCTTTCTGTGAACCGATTGCGACGTAGACCTTGCATCCTCCCCTGTTTTTTCGAATATAGTTCCAGGAAATGGAAATGTCAATGCGGATGTCTTTTGAAAAAACACGAGAAACCGGAATGAATGAACCGAAATACAGTTATTCTAATGGATTGCATCGACTGCCTTCGTATATATTCACAGTTCGAGAGAATTGATGTTCATGCACGGGACACAGGGCCCGGGAGCGAGGCTTCACGATCTTCATCGGACACAGTGATGCCCGGAGGCTGCGATTCAGGCTGTAACCTTTGGACACGCGGACACTGAGTATGATTTTTTTGAGTATGATTTTTTGATGAAAATAGTTTTTATAATGAAATAAAAGGAGATTACCATGAAAAAGATTAATGCATTTGTGCTCGCAGGACTCTTAATCTTTTCACTGGCAGCCTGCGGACAGAAACAGACCGATACACAGACAGAGCAAAAAGAAGCTGCTGCGGCAGAAGCAACAGAAGCCACAGTAACAGAAGAAACAGCAGAAACAGTGACAGAAGAGGCAGCAGAAGAGAATAGCGGAGAGGCCGCGGAAGAAGCGTTCACTGCGCAGGAAGCAGCGATCGTCGGCGGCTGGACCCCGGCGGAGTCTCCTGAAGTCCCCGCGGAAGTAAAAGCCCTTCTTGAAAAGGCGGCGGAAAAACTGCTCGGAGCGGAATATGAGCCGGTTGCCCTGATCGGCAGCCAGGTCGTGGCGGGAACCAACTACCAGCTCCTCTGCAGGATCACACCGGTTGTACCCGATGCAGTCCCGCACTACGCAATCGTCACCCTGTATGAGGATCTGGACGGAAATGCTTCGATCACAGATATCCTTGAGTCTCAGGCTGAAGGGGAAGCTCTCCCCGGAGAACTGATGGGAGCATGGGAGAATCCCGAATCCCCTGACATGACCGATGAGGCGAAGGCAGCTCTGGACAAAGCACTGGAAAAGCTGGTCGGAGCGGACTATAAGCCCATTGCCCTTCTTGCCACACAGCTCGTTTCCGGAACCAACTATTCCATCCTGTGCCAGGTGACCCCGGTTGTTCCCAATGCCGAATCCTCGTTTGTCATTGCACATGTGTACCAGGATCTGGAGGGCAATGCCGAGATCACAGAGGTATTCGATTTTTCAGCGGAAGAGTAAGCATGCTGCTGACACCGTTTTCCGCAAGATAAATCAGAAATCGACTTCACGGATTTCTCGTTGACGATGCCTGCGCACACAGTGCTCCGGCATGCTGCGGAAGTATGAAAAAAGGGCCGTGGGGAATCCTGATGTGATTCCCTGCGGCCCTTTGACTGATGTGTACCTTATATCCTTGACAATGCGGCCGGATAAGTACTAAAAATGAATTATACAAGTAATCGTACAGACCGTATCGGGACAGTCTGAACGGAAACCTGTAAGAAAAAATAACCTGGAACGATCAAACTGTTTCAAACTGTTTCCGCTGCTTTCGATCATTCACAACAATCCGGCAATAACTTTAATCCGGCATAAACGATGATCCGGAGAAAGAAAGACTGAATGGACAAATACGACGAACTCAATAAAATCCTCTCTGATATACAATCAGACGAGCATGTACAGGAAATGAAAAAATATATCCAGCACGGCGATGTTTCCACCTATGAGCACTGTGAAAAGGTGGCGAAGCTGTGCTACAATCTGAACAGAAAACTGCCTCTGCATGCCGATATGAAAACACTGCTGGTGGGAGCCATGCTCCACGATTTTTACCTCTATGACTGGCATGAGGAGGGGGACGGATCGCACCACTGGCATGGATTCAGGCATGCGGACAGAGCCTGTCAGAATGCCAGAAAATACTTTGATATTGACGAGAAGACCGGGCAGGTGATCCACTCCCATATGTGGCCGCTCAACCCCGGCAGGATCCCCAGGTCAAAGGAGGCCTGGATGGTGTGTCTTGCGGACAAATACGTATCCCTCCAGGAGACCCTGTTCAGAAGGTGATCCGGCATTCGGCATCGAGGCCGCGTGCGGAAGGCAGGGGCTTTAAAACCTGTTTATAAGCTTTATAAGCGAATCCGGCATTGCATTCGAACAGCTTCCCATTGCTGAACAGGAAAAATCGTGTAAAACAATTGCGGAAAAGGAGAATCCGATGAGTAAAAAAATCATTGCCGTCAATGCCGGCCCCAGAAAGGGCTGGAATACAGACACACTGATCACGGAAGCTGCCAGAGGAGCAGAGTCTGCCGGCGCACAGGTGGAGAAATTCGATCTCTTCCGCCTGGAGAGATACACGGGATGCATCTCCTGTTTCGGATGTAAGAAAGAAAAATTCAAAGGCCATTGCATCTGCCGGGACGGCCTGACCCCTGTCCTCGATGCCATCCGCGAGGCTGACGGCCTGATCATCGGATCCCCCAATTACCTGAGCGATCTGACAGCCTCCTTCAGAGCACTCTACGAGAGGCTGATCTTCCAGAATCTCACCTACACGGTGGAAAAACCCTGCTGCAACGAGCGCCCGATTCCGGTTATGCTCATCATGACCAGCAATGCACCCGACACCATGTATCTGGATAAGATGAAAAACTACCAGCAGACCCTGAGCGACTTCGTCGGTCCGACCGAGATCCTGATTGCCGGAGATACCCTCCAGCTCAAAGACTACAGCAAGACAGACTGGAAGTGGACCCTCTTTGATCCCGAGGCAAAACAGAAACGGCACGAAACTGTATTTCCGCAGGAATGTCAGAAAGCCTTTGAGATGGGCGCAGACCTCTTCAAGTGACTCATCATGCCATAGATTCATTTTTCGGAGGTATGGAAAACATGGATCACAGCAAAAAGAAGGTACTTGTAACAGTTCCTGTCACGCAGGAACAGAAGACCTGGCTCATCGAGAAAGGTGCCTACCTCCTGAACGCCGGAAGGGGAACAGCCATCGATCCCGCCGCCCTTGAAAAGGCACTGCAGGAGGGACATCTGGCCTGCGCCGCGCTCGACGTCACGGAGCCGGAACCCCTGCCCGCGGACAGCCCCCTCTGGGACATGGACAACCTGATCCTGACCCCTCATGTGGCCGGCGGCTTCTACCTGCCGGAGACTGTCAGCCGCATCATCCGCATTGCGGCCGACAACCTGCACGCATGGCTGAGCGGTGCGCCCATGCGCAATGTGACTCCGCACAGATGATCGGAAAAACCATCAGCATATACGAAATATAAAACAGGAGCCCTGTGAAAACGAAATCTGCCGGATATGTTTCGTCTTCACAGGGCTCTTTTTTGTATTCTGACTTGTAAAAAAAATAATTGATATCTGTTCAATGTTATTCAATCACAGGAGAAATATATTTAGTCACAGGAGTAATTTATTTAATCGCAGGAGAAATTGTATAGCAGATTGCCTGTTCAGGATTTCTTCCCGGACTCAATCACTTCCATAACTTTTTTTTCATCGTATGTTCCCAGAATGACAGCCCCCAGAAGGCAGAAAGCCACTGCCACGATCGAGACGATCCGGAGGCCGATGGGGGAAGCCGTCAGGTCATTGCTGGTGATATCCTGGGTTGTCCCGAGCACCGCCAGAGAAGTGAAAGCCAGCATAGCCAGGGACTGACCCGCCTTCATGGAAAAAGTCCTGGCGGCAAAGAACATTCCCTCCCGCTTTTCCCCGGTCCTGATACCGTCCTCCTCAGCCACATCCGCGACGATAGACTGGGGAATGATGCCTAAAAGGGCCATGGGGAAGGCGGCAATGATCACGATCAGAATGCCGAATACCACTCCCGGCAGAGGCAGTATCCCGATCAGGGCGGTGATGACATAAGCCAGCGCAAGCCCCAGAAAACCGGATACAACCAGCTTTTTCTTTCCGAATCTTTTGACAAGGATTGATACAACAGGGTAGAAAAAGACGGACAGAATGGTCATTCCGGCAAGGAAGATCAACGTATAGGATTCATCCAGTTTCATTGAGACTTTTACGAAAAAGGGAAGGCCTGTCTGGAAAAGGGTCAGACCGATCCAGTAGGAAATATCTGAGGCGGCAAATTTCAGAAATTCTCTGTTTCTGAATGTCGCACCCAGGCTCTTCAGGACGTCCGACTCGCTGGCTTTGGAGTCCACAAAATCCCTTTCCCGCAGACAAAAGACCGGCGTCAGCATGCAGATCAGGGCGATCACGGCAAGCACAATGAACCAGATCCTGTAACTCCAGGCATAACCGATATGCGCCTGAAGAGGACCGGCCAGAACAAAAGGCATGTAGGCCAGAAGCGTGCCGATAAAAAAGGTAAACGAGATCGCCGTCGATATGTACATTCTGTCAAACTGTGTCTTTCCGAATTCCGAGATCAGCGCATTATAAGGCGTACAGTACATCGTCATAAAAAGATAGAAGATGATGAGAGAGACCAGGATCCATGCGATGTTGACCCCGCTGATCCGGTTGACCGGCGCGCAGAAAACCAGCACAGTCACGATCGCGAAGGGTACAGCCGCTCTTTTCATGAAGGGGATCCTTCTTCCTGCCGGATTGTCACTGCGGTCGGAAAGAGTGGCAATCAGAGGATCTGTGACCGCGTCAAAAATCCGGCATATGAAAGTGATCAGTCCCAGAACCGTGAGAAGCCCGAAGACAACAAGCCCGGTCGGTATGTAGAAGACAGCGCCTGCCTTCACAGATTCGGCGGTCGGCAGATAAAAAGTGACCAGCCAGGTATTAATAATGCCTCCCAGAGTGGACCACCCAAGCTGGCCGATTGCAAAGATCCGCATTTCTTTTTTGGTTAATCGTCTTGTTGTCATCACAAGTCCCTCTCTTTGATTGGAAAATATTTTTCCGACTGTCAATATTGCCGTATATTCGCTGGAATGTAACTATTTATCTGTTAGAGCGTATATTTGTTAGAATGTAAACATTTATTTGATACAATGTATCTGTATTATAATATGAATCTGTCTGAATTTGTAGGTGGCAAAACGCCCTGCGGCAAAGCCGGTTACTGCAGTATCCCCCAATCAGGGCATAAGGCAATAGAGCAACAGCAGGTTGCTTGCCGCAGAATGATTCGTGAAGCATAATATAGTTAAAAGAAAGGGGGACAGTTTTTATGGAAACCAGAACGATCTTGAAACAGCTTCGCGAAAACCACCACCTGACACAGGACCAGATGGCAGAAAGACTGATGGTCACAAGACAGGCTGTGAGCCGCTGGGAAAACGGAGAGACACAGCCCAATACAGATACCCTGCGCATGCTTTCCAGAGAATTCAACGTATCGATCAACACACTCCTCGGATCACCAAGGAAACTGATCTGCCAGTGCTGCGGGATGCCCCTGGAAGATGCATTCATCGGCCGGAATAAAGACGGCTCTCTCAACGAAGACTACTGCCAGTGGTGCTACGCCGACGGGACTTACACATACAGCGACATGGATGACCTGATCCGGGTATGTGTTCCCAACATGGTGAAGCAGGGCTTTACCGAAGACCAGGCCCGCTCCTATATGAAACAGATGCTGCCGACACTGGATTACTGGAAGAGATACGAAGACCTCAGTGACGGCGGTCAATTCGAATCCTTCAAAAAGCAGCTCATTGAAGAAATCAATGCGCTCGGCATTGAGGGAATGCCCAAAGTTGAAGCACTGAATGCCCTGGTCGGACAATATGTAAACCTCGAGTACCGGCTTCCCAATGGAATCAAGGCCAAATTCCTCGATGACCGGACCACCTACCTGGGCAACCAGCTGCAGTCCGAAATCGTGGAAGGCCTCTGCTTCGGCGTCCTTGCAAACATGGACTTCATCCTCGTCTGCACTTACGAGAAGGACGGAGCAAACCCGGAACTGATCCTCTACAAAAAGAGATAAGGTTGTCAGGGGGACGGTTCCAATGACAACTTCAATGACAACTTTTACCGGGTTTTCCCTGCAGATTTGTTGCAAAGAAAAAATCACAGGGAAATCTGCGAACAGATTTCCCTGTGACAAAACTCTTTATAAATGCAGCAGCTTCAAATCCCGCACGATCCGCTGAAAATCAATCCTGCATTCCCCTTCATAAATCCCTACCGGGATCTCGCTGTCAAATCCATAGAGCGAGACGTCGGACTCTTCGCCAAGGGTATATACAATTACTTTTTCTTTTTTCGGATCCACAATCCAATATTCCCGCACGCCGGCCTCCTCATATTTATACAGCTTGGTAAACATATCCTTCCTGCGGGTGGAGGGTGACAGAACCTCGATGATCAGATCCGGAGCTCCGTTGATATATTTGCCGTTATCCATCCGGTCATCGTCCGGCTGGCAGATGACAAAGACATCCGGAACGACCATTGTACGCTCATCTCTGTCCAGACGTACATCCGTCGGGGCAATGAAAGGTACACAGTTTCCCCCGTGTGCATCTACATAGTCCCAGAGCTGACGATAAATTGAACCTGATATCGACTGATGGCGCAGGGCGGGAGAGGCCATATGATAGATCACCCCGTCGATCAGTTCAGAGGGATGATCCTCCGGCAGCGCATTCCGGTCCTCAATAGTATACTCACCCTGTTTCTTTCCTTTCGGAAGGCTGGTCATATAGGCCGGTGCAACGTCCCGCAGATACGCAGGAACCTCCACAGAGGCTGTATAGTGACCCTGCTGTTGGTTTTCAGGTGATGATTTCACAGAATCGGAAACTGTATTCTTCACAGAATCGGAGCCTGTGCCCTTCACAGAACCGGCAGCTGTACCCTTCACAGGACCGGAAACTGTATCTTTCACAGAACCGGAAACAGTACCCGGATTGCGTACCTGCTCGATGAACAGAGTCTGTTCCGGCAGCAGGAACCCCGCCAGTGCAGCCAGAGTCTCGCGGCGGGGATTTTTTGTAAATCCCCCCAGGACCTTCTGCACAGTTCCCAGCGGAAGGCCGGCACGTTTCGCTATTTCGCCGTAGCTGAATCCAAACTCTCTTTTCTTCTCGCGCATTGCTTCAATCAGCGGCGATTGATTTGATGATTTCTGATTGTCCATAACTGCCTGCCTTTATTCTGATCTGTCCTTTTATCAGGAATTATTTGGAAATTACCGGAATCATTTCAGAAAATACCTGCCGTACGACAGATCTCTCATGCGGTTTCCGCTAATGGGACAAGGCCTTCTGCAAGACAAAGGCTTTCATGTACTCCATTATATATCCAAAAGCATTGGCTTTCAATCAGAAATATCCATTAAATATCTATTTCACCTCTTGCTTATATCCGAATAATATCCAATTTACAACCGACTTCCAAAAATTTTTTGACGATTTGCTTGAAAAAATGGGAGTGAGATGGATAGAACGAGAGGCTTGAGGGGGCTTGACTGGCTTTCTAAGGGTTCCTGAAAACAATCACCTGAAAGCTGCCCCGAGAACTGCGGAGATGTCTGGGACAATTCCCCTGAAAGAGCTCTTTTGAGCGCTGAAAAATAGGGTGCGAAGTTCTTGCCTGCCTGAGGAGACAGCACTGCGCTGAATCTGTCCAGTTTCGTTGCAAGGGAGACAGTATAGGAGAGCGGCGACTTCAGATTCCTAGATCCCTGCATTCACGAAGCTCCTTTAAAGGAAGCGAAATCGTTCTGCGGATGCCCGGCATTCCGCTTGCCGCGAACAGCCTCTGATCAGTAAAGACAACGATACCCGGGTAATTGCCGTGGTGTGAACGGATATTTGCGGAAGCCGCAACAAATACTTTCTCTTCCCCTTTTTGATGACCTTACAGACATTTTGCGCGAAAAGCGAAAAAGAGAAATTTTGAGAGAAAAAATCCTGCGAGAAAAAATCCTGCACGAAGTCCACTTCACTTGTGCCTCGGAACTTCATAAGCGAGCAGGCGGTCTTTTTGACGAAAGATCACCACTGGCACGGAGAAGGCAAAGCGACATAGTCGTCCAAAGAGAAAAAGATCACTCCTGTTTTGAAAAAGCGAAGCGACATAGCCGCTCGGAGAGTAGAAAATCACCACTGCCCCAGAGAAAGAAAGTAGAAGGCAAAGCGACATAGTCGTCTAAAGAGAAAAAGATCACCCCTGTTTTGAAAAAG
>DGRU01000189.1:2221-5102 GCA_002390025.1 Lachnospiraceae bacterium UBA4380 | reverse complement strand
GATGCCTTTCAAAGCGGTGTTCCTGTTGAGCCTGCCCAAGGAGCTGATCAATTTTCCCATAGAGGCTTTTCTGATCTACAGCATGGTGAGGATAAGCGCCCGGCTGCCGCTGGGGATATAAACAAGGCCGTTGGCATATGAGACCGTTGGCATACAAGGCCGTTGGCATATGAGGCCGTTGGCATAGGAGACTGTTGGCATATGAGACCTTTGGCATATGAGTGAAAAAGAAAATGGTAAAAAAATCCTGAAAAGGATGTTTCACCGCAGTATAAGGCTCAATTTTTCCGGGTCCTTTGCGGTGATGATCAATACTGTCGCTGATGGAATGATAATCAGCCACTTCCTGGGCAGCCGGTCGGCGGGGGCTTTCGGTCTGGTCCTGCCGTTCCTTGCCCTGATCGGTCTGTTTTGCATGCTGCTGCGCACGGCGGCCGCCTCCGGGGCCGGCAAATGTGCCGGCAGGGGAGATACTGACGGCGCGGGCCGGCTCTTATATCTTCTTCTGTGCAGCGCCTGCGCAGTCTCCCTTCCTCTGATGGCTCTCTGCACTTTTTTCAGGGAATTTACCCTTACAGCCATGCAGGCCGGGGCAGGACATTCCGCGGAGATCCTTTCTGATGCCTCCGCCTATCTTCTGGGGTTATTCCCCGCCATGCCTGCCCTGATGACCCTGTCCGTGCTCCACCCCATCATGCAGATCGATGGCGACGGAGGCCGGTCTCCCCGTGCCGTCACTGTCGGCACGGCTGTAAATATCCTGGGAGATATAGTCAGCGCGTGTCTGCTGCACAGCGGTATGGGGGGAATGGCGGCGGCAACGACCCTCAGCTGCTGGGCGGAGTGCATCGTTCTGCTCCTGCATTTTAGACGCGAAAATGCCCTGCTGAGGCCGCGCCGTCCCCATAGCGGCCCCGCTTCCTTCAAATACCTGGCGGACTCTCTCAAGTCCGCCTCACCGGTCGTGCCCGGACAGCTGACTGCCTTCATATCCGGCATTCTCCTGAACCGGCTGGCCATCCAGCTGGCAGGGGCAGAGGCGTTGACAGTTCTCGGGATCGGAAATTCGCTGTGGCCGATCCTGCTCGCGGCAGCCACTGCCGTCAGCAGTACCTGCATGCTCCTTGGGAGCATCTGCCACGGAGAAAATGACAGCCGTGCCCTGAACTTTACAATGCGGCTGGGTATCTGGTATGCCCTTGTCCCCTGCTCCGCCTACGCCCTGCTCTTCTTTATGGCAGCGGGCCCGATGGCCGCCTTCTGCGCCGGCCCGGAGGAAGCGATCGTTTCCATGTCCTCCCTCTACCTGCGCTGCCTGGCAGTCTCGCTGCCATTTACCGTTTTCTCCCAGCTGATCGTGAGCTTTCTGGTCGTCACCTCTCAAACCCTGCCGGCAATGGCGGCAGCTGTCCTGGACGGCGGCGCAATGATCTTACTATTCTCCGCCCTTCTGGGAAAAATCGCCGGACAGGCCGGCTTCTGGCCCGGCAGAACTGCGGGAGCACTGGCCGCTGCCCTGTGCGCCTTTGCCCTGGCCTGCTTCAGAGGCTTTCTTCATGACCCTGACCCTGACGGCACACTGGAGGACACAACGATCTATTCCATGAAAGAAGCCGTGCAGATCTCTGAAAAGGTCCGCCTGCTCCTGCGTTCCTGCGGATTCACAGGCCGCGTCAGCTCCGCAGCAGCCCTCTGCATCGAGGAGTTCTCAGCCCACATCCTGGAATGGGGCTACAGAAATGAGGTCGTTTACGGAGCAGATCTCAGGGTGTGCTGTAGGGACGGGATCCTCACGCTCCGCTTCCGCGACGACGGGCGCCCCTTCGACCTGGAACACCATGCAGAAAAATTCGCGGCGGATCCGGAGGATCCCGCCGCGAATGCAGGCCTCCGGATCATCTCCGGCATGGCCTCGGAACTTCGATATATAAACCTCGCAGGAGCCAATGTCCTGCTGATCCGGATCGACGGGGACAGGCACGCTGTCTGAGATCCGCTCCCGTTTTACCCGGTTCATTCTGAGTTTCACTCCTGTCTGCCCCGTTTTTCACCCCGGTTCATTCTGAGTTTTACTCCTGTCTGCCCCGTTTTTCACCCCGGTTCATTCTGAAAAATCCGCGGCATACCGCTGCAGAGCCTCCCTTCCGATCGCAAGCATCCTGTCGTCGAGGACCGCAAAAACGATGTCGATCGCCGTTTCCCGGTTTTCCTCCAGAAAGTCCCTGCAGGTGCAGACTGCCTCCTTCCAGGCCAGATCCGCGGGATACCCGAATATTCCCGCGGAGATCAGGGGGAATCCAATCGACGCGCACCCCTTCTCCTTGGCGCGTTCCAGAGAGCTCCGATAGGCTCCGCGGAGCTTCTCCGGCTCTCCGGACTGCCCGCCGGACCAGACGGGACCGACCGCGTGAATGACATATTTTGCCTTCAGGCGAAAGCCCGGGGTGATCACCGCGGAGCCGGTGTCACAGTGGCCGATCCGGTCGCACGCTTCCTGCAGCTCCTGCATGCCCGCTGCCCGGAAAATAGCGCCGCATACGCCGCCCCCGGCCCACAGGCCTTCATTGGCGGCGTTGACGATCGCGTCCGTATCAAATTTCGTGAGATCTCCTTTTCTGATGGAAATTGTTCTCATAGATACCCCCTTCTGATCCTTGCGGTCATAGCCTGGATTGATTTTTCCCGGAATCCCATTCCGTATTTGCAGTTCCTGCGTTTCTAATGTCTCTCTTTGCTGCTCTCTGCCTGCGCTGCCGTGCACGCCCTCTCAACGGCCGTGCACCTGTAGTTATCACTCATTCTTAACGATCTTTGTCCCGGCCCAGATCATGGCGATCGTCCCCGCAATCATCACAGCCACACCGACCAGCCCGTTCCACAG
>DGRU01000189.1:0-2155 GCA_002390025.1 Lachnospiraceae bacterium UBA4380 | reverse complement strand
CTCACCACCGCGCCGGCAGCGATCGCCGCGGCGACCAGGGCGACCACCTTCGCCAGCTGGACCGTGTATTTCTTTGGATCTTTGGGTTTGACGGAAATTGTGGCCCGGCGGGGCAGCATGTTGTAATCCTTCGTGACCGCCAGCAGAATCGCGTAGAGAAGGAGAGCCGCCGCAAAAATGAGCATGAAGATCGAATAATAGTGATCCATAGTTACACCTCTTTTCTATTTCCAATCAGATCCTGCCGGATAAGCGTAACAGGGGACGGGTCACCCCATCCCGGGTTTTTTTCTCAGTTCATCCCGGTTCCTGTATTCACTCCGTCACGACCAGGTACTCAAAGCCGGCCTCGTGAACCCAGACGGAGACATCTCCGCCCCGCGTGCGGAAGACGCCCCAGCCCTCTGCATCGATCACGACAGGGTCGGGGCAGTTTTCCATGGCGTCGCGGAAGGTGAGACCGGCGTGCTGCCTGCCCACGCACATGCGTTTTTCGCCGTCTCCGGTATTGCTGATGACGACAGCCAGGCCGGATTCGGGATGGTCCTTCACACCCCGGCGGACCCATCCGACGATATGAGGATCATCGAAATAATCCTCCTGGTCCCCGTAGGCATATCCGCGCCGGATCTTGACCATCTTGCCCAGATTGGGTACAAGCGGCCGGTCCTGCACGGGGTTGCCGTAATAATCAGAATAAAAAACGCAGGGAATGCCGCTTTCGCGAAGCAGGATCATGGCATAGGCAATGGGCTTGAACCAGTCCGCGACAAAGGACTGGAGGCTCTGACCGTACTGGGTGTCGTGATTGTCCACAAACGTCACAGCATAGTCCGGAACCTCCCTGACCAGAGTGTTGTCAAAAATCTTCCGCAGATCGTATTCGCCCCCGGCCTGGGACGCATTGAAAAAATTGTAGTGGAGCGATACATCGAAGAGGGACATTTCCCGGTCGACAGAATCCAGGTAGAAACGGAGCCTCCCCAAATCCGCGTTCCAGTACTCACCGACAGCCGGTATGTCCTTTCCGAGCTCCGCCCTCACTTCCCTGAGGAGATTTTTGTAAAACTCAAAGCTGATGTGCTTGACCGCGTCCAGACGAAGCCCGTCGATCCCGGTCTCCCGGATGTACCACAGAAGCCAGGTGCGGATCTCCCGGCGGACATCCGGATTACTCATATCAACATTCATGCCCATGAGATAATCGTAATTGCCTTTTTCCGGGTCCGTGTCTTTTCTCCACTGCTTGCCCGCGAACCGGTAGATCATCCCCTGTTCATTCGACAGATCGTCATAATCCGTTCCGGTGAAATGACTGTGATTCCAGATAAATGAACTGTACTTACCCTGCCGGCCCGGGAAGGTAAATCTGGACCACACCCGCACCTTGTGCTCGCCGTCCACCTGCTGCGTGCGGTCCTCGGCCGAATCCGACACAGCGATCACATCCTCCGCCTCATCGGCGCCCATCCTGTGGTTGAGGACGATGTCGGCAAACACACGGATCCCCACCTCATGAAAAGCACGGATCGCCTCGAGATACTCCTCCTTTGTCCCGTACTTGGTCCGGACTGTCCCCTTCTGGTCAAACTCGCCCAGGTCATAGAGATCATAGACTCCGTAGCCGACATCCTCCTGCGAAGTCCCCTTATAGGCCGGCGGCAGCCACACATCGGTAATGCCGATCCCGTTCAGGTTCTCCGCCTTCGCGGCACAGCGCTTCCACCACAATCCGTCATTGGGCAGGTACCACTCAAAGTACTGCATCATAGTCCTGTTTACTGACATAGTTTTCTCCGTTTCACACACTGTCTTTCATAAAGAATCTTATCACAGACCATAAAGCCGGACTATAAAGGCTTTGCTCCGGCTCACGTCCGGCTCACAATTCTCTGCGCAGTGAGCCGGGGAAAATTCTGAAGATTACCTGTTATTATACACAAAATCTCTGACCCTTCCAACGGCGCGAACATGCCCATTTACTCCCATTTAGATCCGGTAGTCCGGCGCTCCGGCGATATATCTCCCGTAGTCGATTCTCACAATATTCCCCGCAGCATTCCGGAACAATACATGCCCCGCCCAGCCCGTATAGGATATTGTAAGGTCATCATGCAGCGAGTAGAGGTCACTGTATTCCTTGTTTGTGGGCTTT
>DGRU01000184.1 GCA_002390025.1 Lachnospiraceae bacterium UBA4380 | reverse complement strand
ATCTGGATCCCTCTGCTGTCCAGAATCGGGTAGAGAAAACTCTGGCGTCCGAAGGTGAGGACATAGATAAGGCCCGCGATGATGGGAGAGACCGTGACGGGCAGATCAATAAAGGTTGAAATGATCTTCTTGCCCCGGAAGGCGTACTTGGTCAGGCACCAGGCCGCGGCAATCCCGAAAATTGTGTTGACGGTGACTGCCCAGAGCGTTGCCTTCAAGGTCAGCAGAAGGGCCTTGACGGCGTAGGGATCTGTGATCGACGCCCTGTAGACCCCGAAACCCTTGCCCAGAGCCGTCATCAGGATATAGACCAGGGGCAGGATCAGAAAGACTGCCAGAAAGAGGCTGACCAGAAGGATCAGGATCCACTTCACAGGACCTGTATTATTTCTTAGTTTCATTTTCTATTCTCCTCATGCCGCCTCCGCGGGCAGCTGTCCCGCAGAAGGCTGTTGCACAGGCCTTTGTTCTGCGGGCGGCTCTTCCACAAGGCAGTTATTCCAGGGTCGGCCGCTCCGCAGACAGCTGTTATGCCAGGCCGCTGACGCGCCGGGAGACAAGGCTCTGCAGGATGGCGTTGACCGACAGGATCACGAATGCCATGGCCAGCATGACAAGGGCAATGGACGTTGCCGCCGTATAGTCAAATTCCTGCAGTTCCGACATGATCAACAGGGGGGCGATCTCTGTCTCATAGGGGGTGTTTCCTGCTATGAAGACGACGCTGCCGTACTCCCCTATACTCCTGGCAAAGGCCAGTGTGAAGCCGGAGATCAGGGAGGGCAGGATCTCGGGGAAAATGACCCGCAGGAAGGTGGTCCTGCGGTCCGCGCCCAGGATCATGGCAGCCTCCTCGTACTGAAGGTCGATCTTTTCCAGGACCGGCTGCACAGACCGAACCACAAAGGGGATTCCGATAAAGATCAGGGCGATGGTTATGCCCAGGCGGGTGTAGGCGATCCGGATCCCCAGGTTCTGGTAGAAAATCTTTCCCACCCAGCCGTTTGTCGTCGTCAGATGGGTCAGGGAGATACCCGCCACTGCAGTCGGCAGCGCAAAAGGCAGTTCGATGATCCCGTCTATGATCTTTTTGCCCGGAAAATCGTATCTCACCAGCACCCAGGCCATGATCAGGCCCATGACGGCATTTACAGAGGCCGCTGCCAGGGCAGTCAGGATGCTGACCCGGTAGCCCGAGAGAACCCTGGGCCTGGTAATCGTGTAGAGGAATTCAGAAGGCGTGAGCTTTATGGTGAAGGCCGCCAGAGAGCACAGGGGCAGGAGGACCACAAGACTCAATATGGTGATCGTCAGGCCCAGGCTCAGCCCGAATCCCGGGATGATGCTTTTATTATTTACAGAACGCATTCCTTCCTCCAAAAATTGTCACTGCAGTGGGTGAAGCGGGGTCGTCATGGTCCCCAGATCCTTTTGCAGGATCACTGTTCGTAGATCTGGTCAAAATAGGCGCCGTCCGCAAAATGCTTGCTGCGGGCCTGGGACCAGCCGCCGAAATGCGTGATATCTGTCAGTACGATATTGTCGTTGATCCAGTGTCCGTCGGCCGGAATCTCCGTGATGGTGTTGGAATCATTGTCAGCAACATACTCTTCATAGATCTCCCTGGTGCTGGGGCGGTAGAAATTCTGCGCCTCAATGATCTGGGCCTCATCGGAATAGAGGTGATTGAGGTATTCCGCAGCGGCTTCTTCTGTCCCGTGCTTCCGCGCCACCTCGTCTACGACGGCGACGGTGGGCTGGCACAGAATGGAGACGGAGGGAACGACGATCTCATACTCTCCGGGGTACTCCTTGAGTGATAGAAAGGCCTCGTTTTCCCAAGCCAGAAGGACATCTCCCTGTCCGTTTTCCACGAAAGAAGTCGTGGCGCCCCGGGCACCGGAATCCAGTACGACAACATTTCCGTACAGTTTGCGGATGGATTCCAGGATCTCTTCCTCGCTCTGTCCCTGCTGTTCAAAGTAATACCAGGCCGCCAGATAATTCCACATAGCGCCGCCGGAAGTCTTGGGGTTGGGAGTGATCACACCGACATCCTCCCGGATCAGATCATTCCAGTCGTAAATCTTTTTGGGATTGCCGCTGCGCACCAGAAAGACGATCGTCGATGCATAGGGAGAACTGTCCTGGGGGAATTCCGATACGAAACCGTCATCGATCAGGCCTGCATCCGCCACTACCTGTACATCTCCTTCCAAAGCCAGGGTCACGACGTCCGCCTCCAGGCCGTTGGAGACCTCCAGGGCCTGTTTTCCGGAACCGCCGTGTGACTGGGTCACAACAACCTGCTGTCCTGTCAGCTCTTCGTAATAGGGCTCAAAGATCTGATTGTAGGCCGCATAGAGTTCGCGGGTGGGATCGTAGGATACATTGGTCAGCTCGATCACTCCGCTCCCGCCACCATTGTCTGCAGTCGCTGCTGTAGTGTCTTGCGCAGAGCCGTCCGCTCCGGCGCCGCCGCAGGCTGAGAGGGCCCCGGCTGTCACTGCTGCAGCGATCAGAAGGGCCGCTGCTCTTCTTGCTATGTTCAGGCTCTTCTTCCTGTCTAACGAAAGGTGCCTTGCCGAATCGTTGACCTGATTTGTTTCTTTTCTGTATTGATACTGATTGGTTCTCATTTTTTTATCCTCTTCACTCTGAAAAGCTGTTCTATATCGGTTCAGTTCTTTATTGAAATAATCGGTTCTCTATTGATCCGATCCGGTCATCAGGATCGTCTGACTTCTCTCACCCGCTTTCTTCACCGGGCATAAAAAAAAAGCAGGGCATATACTTACGCTCCCGCTTTCGCCAACAGATCTGTTCCTGCCTTTTTCTGACAAGTCAACAAGGCTCTCCGCACATTCGAGACGAAACCGGGGATTTCTTCAAAATCATTGTGAAACAGCCGTAACACATTCTCATACCGAAATTGTTTCTCATCATTGTCACCTTTTGATTTCCTTTGCTTCCTTGTGCTTCTCTCACTTATTGACAGGAGAGAAATTCAACTATTTGTCTATCGGTTTAATAGGCTTTTAAAAATGTATCATATTCATGCCGGAAAAGCAATTCCCTCTCCAAACCGCATTTTCTATATCCTGTTATCGAAAAAAGTGATAACGGACTCCCGGGTGAAGGAAATGGACATTCACACTAGTATAATGATGCAGTCAAAAAGAGTGAAAAATAATGCCGATGCATTATTTTTCACTCTCAGAGCTTTGGGCCGCGGGACAGGTCTGTTTATGAATACAGCCTGATCACTGCCGCTGCGACTTCTTTTTTGGGAAGGCCTTCGTCCATAGCGCGTTTTTCCAGGTAATAATGGGCTTCCTCTTCTGTCATCTGCCGCATCTGGATGAGCAGGCATTTGGCCTTGGTGACAATGCCTACCTCATTCAGCTTTTTACGCATGCGCTGCAGTTCACTCTCCTTTTCCAGGACCCTGCCGGACATGAAAAGATTCATGCGGAG
>DGRU01000031.1:28866-29116 GCA_002390025.1 Lachnospiraceae bacterium UBA4380 | reverse complement strand
CTGGAAGCAGGCGTGCACTTCGGTCATCAGACAAGACGCTGGAACCCCAAGATGGCTCCCTACATCTTCACCGAGCGCAACGGCATCCACATCATCGACCTGCAGAAGTCTGTCATCCTCGTAGATGAGGCTTACAAGGCAGTTTTCCAGATCGCTGAGCAGGGCGGCACAATCCTTTTCGTCGGCACCAAGAAGCAGGCTCAGGACGCTGTCAAGGCCGAGGCAACCCGCTGCGGCATGTACTATGTCA
>DGRU01000031.1:0-28766 GCA_002390025.1 Lachnospiraceae bacterium UBA4380 | reverse complement strand
CCAACTTCAAGACCATCCGCAGCCGCGTCGAGCGCCTTCGCAAGATCGAGCAGATGGCTCAGGACGGCACTTTCGAAGTCCTTCCCAAGAAGGAAGTTGCAAAGCTCCAGAAGGAGTGGGACAAGCTTGAGAGAAATCTCGGCGGCATCAAGGACATGACCCGTATTCCCGATGCAATTTTCGTAGTTGACCCCAAGAAGGAGAGAATCTGCGTGGCAGAGGCTCATGCACTCGGCATCACTCTGATCGGTATCGGCGATACAAACTGCGATCCCGAAGAGCTTGACTTCATCATCCCCGGCAACGACGATGCAATCCGTGCAGTCAAACTGCTCTGCAGCAAGATGGCAGACGCTGTCATCGAGGCAAACCAGGGCGCAGAGGCTGACGCTGCCGAGCAGGAAGCTCTTGCAGAAGAGTCCGCAGCATCCGAGGCTGAGCAGGCTGCAGAGGGAACTCTCTGATTTCAAAAAAACTCTCTGATTTCAGAAAAGCCTGAGAATACACCGGCCTGTTAAGAGTTTTGAAAAACCGTGAACAGCAGCCGGGAACCGGATACAGAACATACTGCCGCGGATTTCCCGCAGGGATTTTTGCGGCACAGATAAACAGATAGATCGAAAGGAAGTACACTATGGCAATTACAGCTGCACAGGTTAAAGAGCTGCGCGAGGCTACCGGCGCAGGTATGATGGACTGCAAGAAGGCTCTGATGGAAACCAATGGCGATATGGACGCCGCTGTTGAGGTTCTTCGCAAGAAGGGTCAGGCAAAGGCTGAGAAGAAGGCCAGCAGAATCGCTGCAGAGGGCATCTGCCTCATCGCTTCTGACGGCGACCAGAAGGCAGCCGTTGTTGAAGTCAACTCCGAGACCGACTTCGTCGCACAGAACGAGAAGTTCCGCACCTACGTCGCAAAGGTTGCAGACCAGGCTCTGAAGACCGAGGCCAAGGACATCGACGCATTCATGGCTGAGCCCTGGATCGAAGACGGCTCCAAGACTGTCAGCGAAGCACTTGTCGACATGATCGCTGTCATCAGCGAGAAGCTGAGCATCCGCCGCTTTGAGCAGGTCACTGCACAGGACGGCTGTGTTGTCTCCTATCTGCACGGCAAGGGCCGCATCGCCGTTATCATCGACGCCAAGACCGGTGTTGTCAATGACGCAGTCAAGGAAGCCCTGACCAACGTTGCTATGCAGGTTGCAGCTATGTCTCCCAAGTATGTCACCGTGGACGAAGTTCCCGAGTCCTACAAAGAGCACGAGAAGGAGATCCTTCTTGCCCAGGCGATCGAAGAGAATGAGAAGCTTCCTGAGAACAAGCGCAAACCTCAGAACATCATCGAGAAGATGCTCATCGGCAGACTTAACAAAGAGCTCAAGCAGATCTGCCTGTACGATCAGGTTTATGTCAGAGCTGAAGACGGCAAGCAGACCGTCGCACAGTATCTGCAGCAGGTCGGCAAGGCCAACAACACAGATCTCTCTGTCCGCCGCTTCATCCGTTTCGAGACAGGTGAAGGCATCGAGAAGAAGGTTGAGAACTTCGCTGAGGAAGTTATGAGCCAGATCAAGCACTGATAATCTCCGATCGTAACTGATTGCGGGAGTATTACGCAACATAAGCGCCTGTATGATTTCTTTTCATACAGGCGCTGCTTTTCATATTGCCGTAAAAGTTGTATGATAAGACGATAGAAATCGGGGCAGCACCCCGAAACCACATGATCCTGCTGTCTTGAGTGAGTCTTGAACCGGAAGGATTTTGCATGATTATAAAGAGAATTAATGATAATACGATCAGCTGCACCATTACTGCAGAGGATCTGCGCGCAAATGGTTTTGAACTCGATGATTTTTTTGACCGCAAAAAAGAGGCGGTGGAATTTATCAGGCAGACCGTTGCGCAGATTGCCAATTCCGAGAATTTTGATCTGCAGGGAGAACTGACAACCATGCGGGTCTCTGTGCTTCCGGACCACTCTCTGAATCTTCTGATCACACGGGAGACATCCTCTGAAGGAGTTGCCCGTGAGGTGCGGAGGATTGCCAGGAGCATCTTTGATTCCGTTACCTCCAGAGCTGCGGAAAAGGCATCCAGAAAAGATTCGGAGAAAGAGGACAATGCCTCCGAAAACCTGATGAAATCCCTGCTGTCGGATATTTCCGAGCATTCCGGCAAATCTGCAGACGGACAGGAGACGGACAGGAAGGGCCCTTCAGCGGCCGATGCCTTCATGTTCTCCTTCTTCTCTGTGCGGGATGCCATGAACTGCTGCAAGGTTTTTGCAGGCGCGGGTCCTGTGGAATCTTCTCTGTACTACCTGCGGGAGGATGACACCTATTTTCTCATTATCCGCCGCACGGAGAATACGCCGGAGGGATTTGAAAAATGCGTCCTCTCGGCCAATGAATTCGGAGAACTGGTGACATCGGAGCAGCAGTATATTGCCTATGTCACAGAGCATGGGATGTGCATAGCCGAGGAGCATGCCATCGAGATGTTCCTGAATGTGATCCCGGGACTGAAGATGCCGGCGGCTCCCAAAACAGAGCCGGCGCAGAAAAAGAGAGAAGAGGGGAAGGGCAGACGGCGTGCCTCAGCGGTCTCCCGCTCCTCCGAGGAGGCGTGATGCGGCTGAACCAGTATATTGCAGCCTGCGGTGTCTGTTCGCGCCGCGAGGCTGACCGGCTGATCGAAGCGGGGGAAGTTCTCGTGGACGGTGTCCCTGCCAGGCTGGGCATGAACCTGCGCGGTGACGAGACCGTCACAGTGCGGGGAAAAGTAGTGCAGTCACAGCAGACGTCGGTTGTCGTCGCCTGGTATAAACCGGTCGGCGTGACCTGTACGGCGCGTGATCCGCACGCAGACAAGACTGTTGCGGATGCCTTCCGATATCCTGTGCGCCTGACCTACGCCGGCAGGCTTGACAGGGATTCGGAAGGCCTTCTTCTGATGACCAATGACGGAAAACTGATCGATGCCATGATGCGCGGTGCCAACGGACATGAGAAGGAATACATTGTCCGTCTTCGCAGCAGGATCTCCGATGGGGAGCTGCACCGGCTGGAAAAGGGAATCTACCTGCGGGAACTGGAGAAAACCACCAGGCCGTGCCGGGTGGAGCGCCTGGGAGACAGGACCTTCCGCATTGTCCTTACCCAGGGCCTCAACCGCCAGATCCGCCGCATGTGCCGTGCCCTTGGGCATGAGGTGCGCACACTCAAGCGCACCAGGATCGTGAATATTGAGCTGGGTGCCCTGAAGCCGGGACAGCAGCGGAAGATCGAGGGAGAAGAGCTCCGGCAGCTTTACGAGACTGTCATGACACAGGACACCGGAAAAAGCGGAAATAAACGGAAGTGAGCTGTGATAAACCGAAATAAGCGGAGATAAACCGATATAAGCGGAGAAAAACTGCAATAAACAAAAATATACGGCGGAAATATACGGCAATAAACTGCCGGCTGACTGATCCGGGAAACCGATGATCGGGACAACTGTCCGGGGCGAGGAAAAATGTCTGAAGAGAAGAAAAAATACTCTGCTGAACAGCGAAAGAGGATGGAATACCTGACAGAGCTTTTAAACCGCGCGTCAGAGGCCTACTATGCCCGTGATACAGAGATCATGTCCAACCTGGAATATGATGCTCTCTATGATGAACTGCGGGCCCTGGAGGAGGAGACGGGCGTTGTCATGGCCGGATCCCCCACTGTCCATGTCGGTTATGCAGCGGTGGAGGAGCTTCCCCGCGTGAGACATGAGCAGCCCATGCTGTCTTTGGACAAGACCAAATCCAGAGAGGATCTGGCAGCCTGGCTGGGAGACCACAGGGGCCTTCTGTCCTGGAAGCTGGACGGACTGACAGTGGTCCTGACCTATGAGAAGGGAAGGCTCTCCAGGGCCGTGACGCGCGGCAACGGGGAGATCGGAGAAGAGATCACTGCAAATGCAGCCACATTCCGCAATATCCCGGCTGTGATCCCCTTTACCGGGAAACTCACCTTGCGCGGAGAGGCTGTGATCCGCTATTCGGATTTTGCCCGGATCAATGAGGAGATCGCCGCCGAGGCGGCCCTGAAAGGCACTCCGGAGGAGCTGGGCTACAAGAACCCCAGAAACCTCTGCAGCGGCTCTGTGCGCCAGCTGGACAGCTCTGTGACGGCAAAGCGCCGCGTGCGCTTCTATGCCTTTACTCTTGTCGAAGCTTCGGCAGCGGATGATGAGCCCGGACTTGAGATTCCCGACTTTGCAAATTCCCGCCTTGAGCAGCTGCGTTTTCTGCAGGCCCAGGGCTTTGAGACGGTAGAGACGCAGATCGTGACAGGACAGACTGTCGGGGAGACAGTCGGCAGGTTTGAGCAGAAGATCACCGATTTCGATATCCCTTCGGACGGACTGGTCCTTCTGTTTGATGACATTGCCTACGGCGAGTCCCTGGGCCGCACCGCCAAGTTCCCCAGAAATGCCATCGCCTTCAAGTGGGCGGATGAGCTTCAGGAGACGACGCTGACGGAAGTGGAATGGAGCGCCAGCCGCACGGGCCTGATCAATCCCGTGGCCATCTTTGAACCTGTTGAACTGGAGGGGACAACGGTCCGCCGCGCGTCCGTGCACAATGTCAGCATTGTCCGGGCCCTGCAGCTGGGAATCGGCGACCGGGTGACTGTCTACAAGGCAAATATGATCATTCCCCAGATCGCGGAAAACCTGACCAGATCCGGGACCCTGGAGATCCCCTGCAGGTGTCCTGTCTGCGCAGGCCCCACCCAGATCCGGCGGGAGATCGACACCGAGGTCCTGGTCTGTACAAACCCGGAATGTCCCGCCAAAAAGATCAAGGCCTTTACCCTGTTCGCCAGCCGCAGTGCCATGAACATCGAGGGACTCTCGGAGATGACCCTGGAGAAATTTATCGCGGAGGGCTTTATCCATGAATTTGCGGACATCTACCATCTGGATGACCACCGCGATGCCATCGTGGAGATGGAGGGATTCGGCGAAAAGTCCTACGCCCGCCTGATGGAGAGCATTAACAGATCCAGAAATACCACCATGCCCCGCCTGGTCTTTGCCCTCGGCATTACTGGTATCGGCGCCGCCAATGCAAGAGTCCTGTGCGATCACTATGCGGACGATCTGCAGGCCATCCGCACCGCCTCTGCGGAGGAACTGGGACAGGTGGAGGGAATCGGCCCCGTCCTTGCGGCGGCCGTATCCGAATGGTTTGCCGACGGGAAAAATCTGGGCGTGCTGGACCGTCTGCTCGAGGAGGTAAAGCCCTCTGTCAGGGGCAGCATACGGGCCTTTGCACGGCAGGATGCCGCAGCAGCAGGCAATTCTGACGCCGGGGACAGCCCGGATGCAGAGACTTCCCCGGAAACCGGCTCTGCCGCCGCCGGGGCGGATCCTATAGCCGGAAAGACCTTTGTCGTGACCGGAAAGGTCTTCCATTTCCCCAACCGCGATGCGCTCAAGGAACTGATCGCCGACCGCGGCGGAAAGGTCACCGGCAGCGTCTCCGCAAAGACAGATTATCTGATCAACAACGATGTCACATCGACATCTTCAAAGAATAAAAAGGCCGCACAGCTGGGGATCCCCATCCTCTCCGAGGAGGATTTCATGAAGCTGGCGGGACTGAAAGCAGAGTAATACTATAACAATACCATTTATACATCATCAGTGCAGTGCTGTGGAAAAGAGGATAATATGCCGATCAGGATTAAAAATGGACTTCCTGTAAAGGAAAAACTTGAGAGGGAAAACTTATTTGTGATCGATGAAAAGAGAGCGATCGATCAGGACATCCGTCCGTTGGAGATCTGTATTCTGAATCTCATGCCCACCAAGGAGGAGACAGAGCTTCAGCTTCTGCGCATGCTTTCCAACACACCGCTGCAGCTCAACGTCACTTTTATGAGGATGAGTTCCCACCAGTCAGTCAATGTATCCGCCTCTCATCTCATGCATTTTTATTATTCATTTTATGAATTGAAGCACAGAACCTTTGACGGTCTGATCATCACCGGGGCACCGGTGGAAAAGATGGAGTATGAGGAGGTGGATTACTGGCCTGAACTGTGTGAAGTCTTTGAGTGGAGCAAGTCCAATGTCACCAGTACCTTCCACATCTGCTGGGGGGCGCAGGCCGGCCTCTACTATCATTACGGCCTTCCCAAAAAGCTTCTTCCCAAAAAACTGTTCGGCGTCTATTCCCACAAGGTGCGCCACCGCAAAGAGCCCATCGTGAGAGGCTTCGACGATTATTTCCTGATCCCTCACAGCCGCTACACGGAGGTGCCGGCAAAGGCCATCCATTCCTGCAAGGAACTCAAGATACTGGCGGAGTCCCCTGAGGCGGGCATCCTCCTGTGCATGTCCCTGGACGGAAGGCGTTTCTTCATCATGGGACATCCCGAATATGACCGCAACACACTGAGGGATGAGTATAACAGGGATGTCCGCAAGGGACTCAAGATCGATGTCCCGCTCAATTACTTCCCCGATGACGATCCTTCTCAGCGTCCCCTTCTGCAGTGGCGCTCCCACAGCAATAACCTCTACTGCAACTGGATCAATTACTATGTCTACCAGGCAACACCGTATGATCTGAACGAAATTTCGGACAAGGCCTGGGAGTGGAAACCCAAGGAATAATACTGCTGGCTCATGCATCCTGCATGCATTGCGCCGGATCCGGAACTGTTTCCCGGACCCGGCGCTTTTTTCATTTGCAAAAAACAGAAATTAAGGTAAAGACAGAATAATTAAGGCGCCGGCGCACACCGTTAAAAAACAATATGCTATCTTATTTTCATGAACGGGAGCTTGTTTACTTGACAACGGCACCCGGAAAAACAATAATCATATTGATGACACCAACAGCATCGAGACCTACTTCATGGAAAGGGGGAGGCGGTATTTTTAACCGGATACCGTAAAAATTATGTTTTGTGGATATTGCGGAAATAAAATTGACGATCGCGCCATGTTTTGTCCCTTCTGCGGCAAACCTACACAGGCTCAGGCAGACAGGCCGGAACCGGATCCAGTCCCGCACGCAGGCGGAAAAGGCAGTAAACCGAATGATTCTGACCTGTACAGGAACCTAAACCCCGGCCCTGAGACAGGCCCCGGACCCCTGCCGGTCCCTCCCAGGCCTGCCGGTGACAAGCCTGGTCTGAAGATCGATCTGTCCGGACTGAAAAACATCAGATTTCCGTCCATGGGGGCACTCTCGGAACCTGGCACAGCCAATATCATAAACCTGGTCAGCATGTGTACCGGGATCGCGGGTGCTGTCATCCTGATCCTGTCCGGATTCCTTCCCTTTTTGAAGCTGACAGAGGACTGGCAGCGCTATACCAGCTGGTTCTATGATGTTGATGAGGCGACAATAAAGATGACCTCCAAGGATGTGATCCCCTTCTGGATCGCGATGACGGTCTTCTGCATTATGGTGATCGTTGCGGCACTCATCAAACAGAAACTGCTGCAGATCATCGGGACAGTGCTGGACCTTCTGGTATGTCTGGTCTTTGCAGGCGTGATCGCCGACTATATGGATGACTACACGACAAGCATGGTCTATGACTACGGGATCGGAAGAGTATTTTTCATATTGGGAATCATCCTTCTCATTGTCTCGCTCATCGTGACAATTGTGGCCATTGCGGCAAAACAGAACGGACCTGCGGGCAGACCTGTTAACGGACCGATGAAGAATCCCATGTACGGCGGTCCCGGCAGCGGCCCTGCAGGCAGCCCCATGTACGGCGGCTCCGGCAATGGCCCTGCAGGCGGTCCCATGTACGGCGGTCCTGCCAGCGCCCCTGCAGGCGGTCCTGTGTACGGTCAGCCGGGAGGCCCTTCCAATGGCCCCGCGTACGGATCGTCAACCGGCTCCGTGTACGGCGGTCCTGCCAATGGTCCCATCTACCAGCCTGCAAATGACCCCGTGAGCGGCCCTGCAGACAGTCAGGACGGCACACCGGCAGACGGACCCCTTGATATGTCCGGATTCCGGTAAGACATAAATAAAAGCGGCAGAAGGACCCGCCGGCATGCCGGGGTACCCTCAAGATCTGCCTTATGATTTGCATAAAAAAGGATTGCAGACGGATGTGTCTGCAATCCTTTTTCAGTGTCAGAAAACAGCGGTTTTCCAAGATGGCTTTGCCGGTCAAAACTTTATCGGTCAAACTTTGCCGGTCAAAACTATGTCATTCAAACCTTTGCCGGTCAGGCCTGAGGGCCGCTGCCGGGCGCATACTCCTGGACAAAATGGATATACTCTTTGGTCTGCTCCTCGTCATCCAGGATCGCTGTGTAGTTCATGTTGCCCATCTGATCCCACATGAGCTGAGGCATGCGCTCACAGGTCACGATGCGGCTGCCGTATTTCTCCATGATCTCCTCATGGGAGTGGACGTATTCATATTCGTCCCTGCGTCCGGCGTAGGCGCAGAAGTGCTCGACTTCGGCTGCAGGGAAACGGCGTTCGTCAAAAGCGACCATGTCCGCCCAGATCTGGTAGACGTCCAGGGAGTGGGCGTAGTCCATCATGTCGGGTGTATAGCCGCCGGCCGGACGCATGTTGACTTCCAGGGCGACGAAATCGCCGACATCGCCAAGGCCCGGTTTTGCCTTGGTCAGGCAGAAGAACTCCATGTGGACAAAGCGGCCCTTTACGTCAAAGGCCTTTACAGCCGCACGGCCCATCCTGCGCAGGGATTCCGGCATATCTGCCGCCACATAATAGGCGAGGTCCAGACGCTTGTTCACGATGTCCATGATGGAGGGGGGCCAGCAGGTCATGGATTCAAAGAGCGGCTCGCCCTTGGAATTGATGACCGCGTCGTAGGAGGCGATGTTGCCCGTGATAAATTCCTCCATGACATAGGGGTGATAGGGGAGATCCGCATAAAACTTCTCGAGATCCTCTTCATTTTCCAGTTTGTAGGTGGCGAGTGCGCCTACACCAATCTCAGGCTTTACAATGACCGGGTAACCGGTCCTGGCAATGAAGTCTTTGGCTTCCCTGAGGCAGGCGGCAAGGCCTGCAGCTTCAGCGGCGTCGTGGTCCTTGACCCTGAACTGGCGGGCGGTCGGGATGCCGGCCTTTTCGTACTGGATCTTCATCAGGGCTTTGCTCTTGAAGTCCTCGATCTTGTCGGACTTCACACCGGTTGTGACATTGAAATCGGTGCGGATGCGGGCATCCAGCTCAAGCCAGTATTCATTGTTGGACTCGACCCAGTCGATCTTTCCGTATTTAAATGAGAAGAAGGCACAGGCGCGGAATACGTCGTCGTAATTCTCAAGTGAGGGCAGCCAGTAATACTCGGTCAGAGAATCCCTGACATTCTGTGCCAGATTGTCATAAGGCGTGTCGCCGATTCCCAGGACATTGATGCCGTTTTTCTTGAGCCTGTCACAGAAGTTCCAGAAGGTTTGCGGAAACTGAGGTGAAATAAATACGAAATTCATTTTTTCTCCCTATCTATGTATGAGCAGCAGTGTGAGGAAGGCTCTCCCGGGATGCAGGCAGGGGCCTGTCAGGGAAGTGACCTTTCCTTGTTACTTGTTACCTTACCTGATACGTGTTACTTGTTGCCGATTGCAGACCCGTCCAGAATCTTGGGAATGAAATAGCGGATCTGTTTCTTCCACCAGTACCAGTCGTGGCTGACGTCGTAGCCCCAGAAATCGCACCATGCGCGGATGCCTTTATTCTGGAAAATGCTGGCCATGATCAGAAGGGTACGTATGCCGTCCTGTTCCCAGGCTCCCTGTCCCACACAGAAAATGAGGGCACGCTCATTGTAGATTTTGACGTAATGGTGATCTGCGGGCATGTTCTGCAGGAAGTGGCAGGGGGAATTGTCGTACCACTTGCTGTTCATCCATCCGCCTGTAAAATAGCTGGCATCGTAGATGCCCGACATGGCAATGCAGCCGCCGAAGAGGTCGGGGCGGCGAAGCGCGACGATTCCGGCGTGCATGGCGCCCATGCTGCAGCCCACAGCGATTGGCAGCTTTCCGGATGGATTGCGCTGCGCGATAAAGGGGATGACCTCATCAACAATATAGTGGTAATAATTCTCCTGAACATCTCCGCGACGGGCCTTGTCGCCGTAGAGATCGGACCAGCTTTCCTTGTCAACTGTATCGACCGTAAAAACCATGACATCTCCGCGGTCGATGAAATCGGAGATGGTGGCGATCATACCGAAATCTTCAAAGTTTGTACACGTCGAGTCCTGCGTCGGAAAAACCAGGAGCGGGAGTCCCTTTTCCCCGTGGATCAGGATGTGCATCTCCCGGTCCAGGCAGCTGCTGTGATGTGTATAATATTCTCTTTTCATAGTAAACTACTCCTTGCCGTTATGACTAGCGACAATACATGATGTCATTATTCTGCGCTTTAAAGTGGTAGCGCGCAGAAGAACATGTCTGTGTTATGTTCCCATAAAAAGCTGATGATTTCAATACACAAACATGGAAAATTGTATATAATGATTTCAAAAGCCGAAATACAGGCTCCTGTGAGCTGTACGGCGAACGGTTTCAGTTTATTAAGAGATTATACCATATTTCACGCAGGGACGTAAAACGACTTAAGCGGGTATGATCTCAAAAGGACAGGTCCCATTCATGACAGACAGCAATTTTATATATAAGATCCAGGAAGCGCCTGTGCACGGAGCGGGCGCCGGGGGAGATGCCGCAGATTCTGCATTGCAGGCGGTCATCACCGGTCTTTTGCAGGAGAGACGGCATGTGGAGGTGCCGGACACGATCGAAGGAGTTCCGGTCGCGGCCATTGCCCCGCACGCCTTTGCCGAACAGGCACATTTGCGGTCCATCTCCCTGCCGCAGACGCTCCGCAGTGTCGGCGCTTTTGCATTTCATAATTGTCCGGAACTGGAGGAGATCTCTCTGCACGACAGCATCCATGATTTTCACAACGGCGTTGTGCGCCAGGACAGGCGGCTGCACAGGATCCGCCTGACAGTACATGAGGGCAATTATACAGTGATGCGTGACATTCTGTCCGACACGGATGCCAGGCTTCAGTTCAGCCTGAGTCTCCCGGACGGAGAGGCAAGGCTTCTTTTTCCCGGCTATGATTACGCATTTAATGAAAATACCATGGCGAGGACCATCCAGTTCTCCATCTCGGGCTCGGGCATGGTCTACCGCGAATGTGTCCGCCGCAGGGGCATCGGTTTCAGGGAATACGACCGTCTCTTTACAAGGGTCATCCCCGATGACCCCAAGGCTGCAGCGGAGATTGCCGCGGACCGCCTGCTCTTCCCCTATGACCTGGCCGGCGTCCACGCAGATGCCTATGAGGAGTTTCTGCGGCAAAATGCCGCGGAGGCCCTGAAACACTTTGTCATGCAGCTTCATGCGGGCGGGGGTGCCGAGGCGTCCGATGAGGCATATATGCGCCTGCAGCTGATGGCGGAGCGCGGCATGATCACGGCCGGGGCAGCGGACCAGGCGCTTGTTCTGGCCTCTTCGATGCATCTGACCAGAGCCTGCAGCATGATCATTTCGGGCAGGGAGACTGCGATCAGCCTCGATCAGGCAGGAAGAGTCCTGTCTCTGTGGGAGGGAGAGGATCTGTTTGTCCCGGAGTCTGATTTCCCTCAGGAGGATTTTCACGGTCAGGAGGAATCCGCTGCCTCTGAGGAATCTTCTGCGCAGGAGGAATATCCTTTGCAGGAGGAATATCCTTCGCAGGAGAGATTTGCTGCGCGGGGGGAAGAGAGGGAAGACATCCCTGCGGAGGATCCCGGTGCCGGTCCTGAGACAATGGCCCGGGCGCCCGCGGTGCCCTATGCCGGCGGGGATTTTCTGGCACTGGAGGATTGGTGAACCTCCCGCAACAGCATCGATTATTTCGCACGGGACCTGCAGAGGGATCCGGTGTTTCAAAGATACAGACAAGAGGCGGAAGCTGAAGGAGCGCTTTTATGGGAAATCGGGAACAACTCGATGAGATGGGCAAAAAAATACTGGATGCATCGAGAACGGACCTGTATCTGTCCATGCGCTTTCTGGGCCCTGCCCTGCACAGCCTGGGATTTATCATGGACCTGTCGACAAAGACAGTCGGCACAGATGCGGCCTATATCCGCTTTAATCCCCACCATCTCTTCTCCCTCTATGTCGACCGGCCAAGGCTGCTCAACCGCACTTATCTGCATATGCTGCTCCACTGCATTTTCCGCCACATGTTCACGGCCAAGAAAAAGGAGGACAGGGAGCTCTGGGATCTGGCCTGTGATATAGCGGTCAGCTCGATCATCGATTCCATGGAATATCCGGCTGTCGCGGAGCTGACGCCGGAACTGCGCCAGCGGGTCTACGACCGCCTGCAGGACCAGATCCATGTGCTCACCGCAGAGAAGATCTACCAGTATTTTCTGGAGAGAAAGAGAAATTATATGGAGGAGCTGCAGCTTGCCGCTGTCTTCGCCTACGATGATCACAGCTTCTGGGAGCGCATGGAGGACGAAGAGGATCAGAATTCTGAAGGGGGAGGAGAGAGCGGGCAGGACGGCCCCAAAGATCCCGGCGGTGACAAAGAGGAGGATCCCGAAGGCAGGGACCCGGAAAAGAACAGGCCCGGGGATCAGAATCCCGGAAAAGACGGTCCCCGCAGCAGAAAGGGAGGGCCTGACGCTTCCGACAGAAACAGAAATCATGACAGCAGTCCCCCTGACCGCAGCGGGAAAGACAAAAAGGACAGAGATCCCCGGGATCCAAATCCCCCCGGGCGCCGTCAGGAGAAGCGTCTGCCCCGCATCAAAAAGGCGGATGATCTGGAAAGAGACTGGCAGGAGACCTCCAGGCGCATGGAGGCGGATCTCCTGTCGTCCGGAAAAGAGGCCTCCGATGAGAGGGGGAGCCTGGACAGGATCCTGTCCATCTCCAACCGCCGCAGGACAGACTACAGGGAATTTTTGAGAAAATTTGCTGTTCTGAGGGAAGTGACGACAGTCGATCCCGACTCTTTTGATTACGGATTTTACAATTACGGTCTGGAAGTATACGGCAATATGCCGCTCATTGAGGAAAACGAGTACCGGGAGATGAACCGCCTGCGCACGCTTGTGATCGCGATCGATACATCTGCCTCCTGCCAGGATGTGCTGGTGCAGAAGTTTCTCAACGAGACTGCCGCTGTTCTGCGCAATATCGGCCAGTTTTTCCGGACATCGGCCGTCTATATCGTGGAGTGCGACGAGCACGTTCAGAATGTGATCGTCATCCATGAACCGGCGGATCTGGAGAACTATGCCTCCGGCTTTCAGGTAAAGGGAGGTTTCGGCACGGACTTCCGCCCCGTGTTCGCCTGGGTGGACCAGCAGCGCAGGGCGGGGGAGATCGAGGACATGGAAGCCCTCATGTATTTTACGGACGGCATGGGAGTATATCCCGAAAAGCCCACCGATTACGACACGGCCTTTGTCTTTTTTAACGATGAAGAACTGGACGACAGCAAAGTCCCCGACTGGGCGGTACGCCTGTATATAGACGGTGAGAAGGTGCGCATGTGATATCCCTTCTGCCGCCTGCCAAGGCAGATGGGCTGCCTTCGCGAAAATGCTTCAGACGATGATACAGCAAATGCTGCCGCTGCGCGGGTGCGCTCCGGCATGAGAGGTATTTATGAATATAAAAGAAGCCAAGGAAGTTATTGTTCACGCAGTACAGGCATATCTGGACAAGGACGAGACGGGAGCCTATACGATCCCGCCGGAAAGGCAGCGCCCCCTCCTTCTGATGGGGCCTCCCGGAATCGGAAAGACTGCCATCATGGAGCAGGTTGCCCAGGAGTGCGGTATTGGTCTGGTCTCATACACGATCACCCACCACACCCGCCAGAGCGCGATCGGCCTCCCTTTTATTTCCAAAAAAACATATGGAAGCAAAGAATATTCCGTGACGGAATATACCATGAGCGAGATCATTGCGTCCGTCTACGACCAGATCGAGACCTCGGGCGTGCAGGAAGGGATCCTCTTCCTGGACGAGATCAACTGTGTCTCGGAGACCCTGGCGCCCACCATGCTGCAGTTTTTGCAGTACAAGACCTTCGGCACCCACAAGGTGCCCGACGGCTTTATCATCGTGACGGCAGGCAACCCTCCCCAGTACAATAAATCTGTCCGTGATTTTGACATCGTCACCCTGGACCGCCTGCGCAGGATCGATATTGAAGAGGACTTCAAGGCCTTCCGCGAATATGCCTCCCGCGTCGGGATCCACGGTTCTGTCATGGCCTATCTGGGGATCCGCAGCAATCATTTCTATTCCATCCGGACAGAGGTGGAGGGCAGGCATTTCGTGACTGCCCGCGGCTGGGAGGACCTCTCGCGCACCATCCAGGTACACGAGAAGAACAAGCTGCCTGTGGACGAGGGACTGGCAGTGCAGTTTCTGCAGGACCCTGAGATCGCCCGCAGCTTTGCCGCCTACTACGATCTCTATACCAGGTATAAGGATATTTACCGCATCCCCGATATCCTTGCGGGCCGTTTTTACGTGGAAGGAGATTCCGCGGCAATGATGCCGGGACAACAGGACCCGAACGGCATTTCACACAGGCAGGGAAGCCTGCGGCAGAGGCAGGGCAGCCTGGGGAACGGGCCCGCAGACCAGTCCTTCAGCTCCTCAGCGGACAATGAGAGAGGGTCGCTCCTGTATCTGGATTCCATTCGGATCCAGGAGATGCAGGAAGCTCCCTTCGACGAAAAACTCAGTCTGATCAGCCTGCTGATCGATGCCCTGAACAGATCCTTTGCGGCGTGTGCCCGGGAAAAAGCCGTGCAGGAACTGATCATGAAGACAATGAATACAGTGCGCGGGGTTTTGAAGAATAGCAGCGGCTCATTGGAGCGGGCCAGATCCCAGACTCTCGCTTCGGAAACCATCAGAAAAGAGACGGAGAAGATCCTGGTCGAGCTTCAGAAGAAAAAAGATGCCGGGATTCCCATCTCCCGGGAAGAGGAGAGGACCAGGAGGATTGCCTGCAGGGACATGAACAGGTTCGCGTCCTCCATCCGCTTCAGGGACCTGAAAGAGGAGCAGTCTCCGCGGGCCCAGTACGGTATGATCATGGAGTGGTTTTCAAAGCGGGAAGCGGACAGACAGGCTGGTGTCCGGGCCGCCGGCCAGGAGCTCACCAATGCTTTCCGCTTCCTTTCCAGAGTATACGGAGAGGGGCAGGAGATGGTGCTCTTCCTCACAGAGCTGTCTGCCGGTTATCACAGCCTGCGCTTCCTCAACGAATACGGAAATGAGTCCTATTTCCGTCTCAACCGCATGCTCCTTCTGCAGGACCGCACCGATGCCCTGCGGGACCAGGTGCTGCACCTGATGAATTGATTTTGATGGGTTTTGCGAAGCCGGTAGAGGTGTGGTATCATAGTACGCGGACATTCTTACGAAAAATAGTTCAGTGAAGGAAAAACAGTATGGAACTTTTTAAGATAAGACCCCTTCTTCCGGATGCGGTGATCAGTGATCCCCGAAAGGACCTGAAGAGGGCGGTGACCATCGAGCAGTTTAAGGCCGGTCAGGAAGCTGTCTTTTTTCCGGACGGCTTAAACTGGGAGTATCTTCCCTACAGAGAACTGAAAGCCGTGATCAGGGCAAAAGCCAAGGATTCCACTGACCGCTGGCTGGTCAAATACACAGTCGACAAGCCCGCCATCCGCCTGCTTTTCCGCGATTCCTTCAAGATCATGATCATGGAGAGAGACCGCAATGCGGACACTCTTGCCGATCTGCTCAAGGATTACAGAGAACAGGCACACAGTCAGTCATAGAATTCACAAAAATACAGGGGCTGCCGTTCGGACTGCCGAGGCTCTGACAGTAGGCCGGCAGCAGCGGCAGGAAGAGGAGGTTGTTTCTCCCGATATGATCAGAAATTTCAAGTTAATCGTCAGCTATGACGGGACCAGATATTTTGGCTGGGAGCACCAGCAGGAGACGGAACTGACCATACAGGGACGTCTGGAGACGGTGCTGACCAGAATGGTTGACAGAGATCCGGCCGATCCTGTCACGGTGATCGGCGCAGGCAGGACCGACGCCGGTGTGCATGCGAGGGCAATGACCTGCAATGTCCTGCTCGATACCGAGATGGACGAGGAGGAGATCCAGCTCTATATGAACCGGTATCTGCCGGAAGATATCAGTGTCAATGATGTCAAGGTCTGTGCGGACAGGTTCCACAGCCGCTTTAAAGCCATCGGCAAGACCTACCGCTATACCTGCTGGTACGGGGCTTCCAAACCCGTCTTTGACAGACGCTATGTCTATGTCCTGGACAGAAAGCCCGACGTCGCCAGAATGCTGGACGCCGCCGAGTATCTGACCGGCATGCACGATTACAGGAGCTTCTGCGGCAACTCAAAGATGAAAAAATCCACGGTCCGCGTCGTAGATGTCCTCCGCATCGAGGAGAGCGGCTCCTATATTCGTTTTTACGTACACGGAAACGGCTTTCTGCAGCATATGGTCCGCATCATTGTCGGCACCCTGCTGCAGGTGGGATTCGGCGAGATCGAGCCGGAACAGGTCGCGGCCATCATTGAAGCCAAAGACAGAAAGACCGCAGGTCCCACCGCACCCGCCAAAGGCCTGTGCCTGATGAAGGTGGATTACTGACGGCCGGTCATCTTACGTTTATTTCCGCAAAAAAGCTCTCCCTTTGGGGAGAGCGGGCAGTCCGGAGTAATTGGAAAACCGGTTGGGAAAACCGATCAGAAACCGGTTGGGTAAATCGATTTGAAACTGACTGGAAAATCGATTGGAATACAGATTGGAATATTGAGAATGATGGATTTGAACAGCAGACAGACGGACGGGGACGGGGCTGTTAAGGGACCTTCTTCCGGCAGAGCCGTTGCAAGCGATTTTGATAATACCCTGTATTTTATGGGCGACGAGGAACCCATGCGGGCTGCCGATATTTTCGGGATCGTCTATTTTCAGCAGAGGGGCGGACTGTTCGGTCTCTGCACCGGCCGCTCCCTGGTGGGTGTGCGCGATGTGATCGGACCCTGGATCCGGCCGGATTTCTATATTCTGGCCACAGGCGCCCTGGTTCTCGACGGAGAGGAAAAGGTCCTCTTCAGAAAGTGCCTCCCGCTTGATCTTGTAAAGAGCATCTATCACCGGGTCCCTGCACCCATGCGCTCGGTCATTCAGGCCAATGACACGGTCTATACTCTGCAGGAGGAAAATTATCTGCAGACGCATATCGATTGTCTGGATGATCTGAAGGACGCATATGTCTACGGTCTTTCCATTGCGGCACAGGATGTACAGAGCGCCGCTGATCTGGCGGCAGAGCTCAACAGGCTTTACGGGGAGGAGGTCACTGCTTTTCACAATGTGACCCATGTCGATGTGGCTCCCCGGGGCTGCTCCAAGGGGACCGGCATTGAGATCGTCCGCAAGGCATTTTCCATCAGGGAAATGTACGGGATCGGAGACCACTACAACGACCTTCCCCTGCTGGAGAGCGTCGATCATCCCTATACCCTCAGCCACGCGCCCGCAGAGGTGCAGGAGGCGGCAGAGGGGATCGTCCGCGGCGTGAGCGAGCTTCTGGACAAAATCTGAACCGCGGAATTCTGAACCGCGGAATTCTGAACCGCGGAATTCTAAACCGCGGGTTTTGAACGGCGGGATTTTGAACCGCGGGATACTGAACCGTGGGGTTATGAACCGCGGGATTGCGACCGGGAGATCGGGAAGTCTGCAGATCGGATTTATTGCAGATTGGATTTTCAGATTATTGAAGCGCTTCGTGAAGCGCAGCCTCCCAGACGGTCTCTTCCGGCCAGCGCCCGTTCTCAAAAGCCTGGCGCAGGGTATAGAAATAAAAGCGGAACTTTGCCTGGATGTGGGGGGAGGAAAAACATTTTTTCGCGGCTGAGTCCCCGGAATCCTGCAGGAGCGTCTCCATGAGGCGCGCCCGGTCCTCCATGGCAAAGGTCTTGCTGTAGGGGTCAAAGAACCAGATCCGGTCGGCCTCCTCTTCAGCCAGGGCAGTATATTCCCTGCTGCCGGAGATCCGAAGATCGGTCCCCGTGTCATCCAGGTAGGCGTTGTAGTAGGAAAAGGAGGGGGGATTGAGGAGATTCCACTCGGTCTCCTTCATCTGATTCATGCCCAGCAGCCTGTAGTCTGTGACGTGTGTCAGCTCGTGGATCAGAGTTCCCCTGCGCAGGGGACTGTCCGCATTGAGTACCAGCCAGATGGTGCCGTCCTCCACGGTGGTAAAAGCGTTTGCGCTCTCGATAAAGGCGTCGCTCGCAGCGTACAGATCCTTTGCCAGACAGATGGTGATGGAGTCGCAATAGCCCTCTTTGACGGTGGCAAAAAACTCGGGCGGATAGATGGACAGTGTGCTGTCAAGCTCCTGAAGAGCCGCGTCGATCCTGACGGGATCCTCCAGCGGGCCGGCGGTATAATCCGCATAGCTGAGCGGGACATCGCTCCCGCACAGGATCCGGATCTTGTATTTGTCCGAGAGCTCCTGTGCGGTCCGGTGGACGGACTCGATCGTCGGAGCGGCCGCAGAAATCCGGTCCGATGTACGGCCCTGACCGGCTGCAGAGACCATGTTCCCCTTTTCTGCCTGCGGTGAGCAGGAGCAGAGCAGGAGACCCGGCAGCAGGAAAGAGAGCAGTGCGGTCCGCAGAAAGGCCTGTATAGCTGCCATATGCAGTTTGTTGAATGATTGTCTGTTCATGGAATGATTCTTATTTATCAAATTGATTGTGACTGTTTACAGATTGCGGCTGTTTACAGATTTTGACTGTTTACAGATAGCAGCTGTTTACAGACTACATTTGTTTATTGATTATGACTGCCTTTCGGTTTTGTTCCGAATGAATGGCAGACTCTGTATTTTACGGTTCGTAAAGTACTATAGCACATTTTGCGTCACTTTTCAGAAGTCATGAAAAAGGTGACGGGATTATCGGTCCGGGGCATTGTTCCGGGCCGGCAGGAGGTACTAAAATGAAACTTGGATTTATCGGATGCGGAAATATGGCGGGAGCCATTATCCGGGGGATCATAGCCTCGGGCGCGGCGCAGCCGCAGGACATCACAGGTGCGGATCTTTCCGCCGCGGCGCGGGAGAAGATCCAGGCCGCAAGCGGAATCTGTGTCACCGCGGATAACGCGGAGGTTGTCAGCAAATCGGATATCATTTTCCTGACCGTAAAGCCCCAGTATCTGGAGGAGGTCATCTTCGGAATCCGCGGAGAGGCAGACCCCGGCAAACTCTTTGTCAGTATTGCGGCGGGACGCTCTGTCTCCTGGATCGAGGAGCGCTTCGGAGACTATCCGGTCCGTCTGGTCCGCCTGATGCCCAATACCCCCGCCCTGGTGGGAGAGGGGATGACCGCGGCCTGCGCCAACGACCGCGTCACAGAGCAGGAGATGGAGACTGTCTGCAGCCTGTGCGGCGCATTCGGCAAAGTGGAGCAGGTCAGCGAGAAGCTGTTTGACGTTGTGACAGCTGTCAGCGGCAGTTCCCCCGCCTATGTCTTCATGTTTATCGAAGCGATGGCAGACGCCGCCGTCCAGGGAGGCATGCCCCGTGCCATGGCCTACAAATTTGCATCCCAGGCAGTCCTGGGCAGCGCCAAGATGGTCCTGGAAACCGGAAAACATCCCGGCGAACTCAAGGATATGGTGACTTCCCCGGCCGGAACGACCATCGAGGCGGTGCGCGTGCTGGAGGAGAAGGGATTCCGCAGCGCGGTCTTCGAGTGTGTGAAGGCCTGCACCGAAAAATCCGCATCCCTGTAAATAAGGGAGTATTTTACAGTGCTGAAGTTACAGGCCGGCATTGTCCGTTCTGTTTCAGGATAATTCAGATTTATTGAGGAGGTTATGTAAAATGGAACGTGATACAATGTGCATTCAGGCAGGATATGAGCCCAAAAACGGCGAGTCCAGAATGATCCCCATCATTCAGAGCACGACTTTCAAGTATGACACCAGCGAGGACATGGGCAAGCTCTTTGACCTGGAAGCCCCGGGATATTTTTATACGAGACTGCAGAATCCTACCAACGATCTGGTGGCAGCCAAGATTGCCGCGCTGGAGGGCGGCACTGCGGCCATGCTGACAAGCTCCGGACAGGCGGCTTCCTTCTTCTCCGTCTTCAATCTGGCGGGATGCGGAGATCACGTTATCGCTTCCTCTACCATCTACGGAGGCACCTTCAATCTGTTCAATGTCACCATGCGGCGCATGGGCATTGACTTTACATTCGTGGATCCCGACTGCTCCGACGAGGAACTGGAGGCGGCATTCCGCCCCAATACCAAGGCTGTATTCGGCGAGACCCTGGCCAATCCTGCCCTGATCGTCTTTGATATCGAGCGCTTTGCCAAAGCGGCCCATGCACACGGTGTCCCGCTCATCATCGACAACACCTTTGCGACCCCCATCAACTGCAGACCTTTTGAGTGGGGCGCAGACATCGTTGTCCATTCCACAACCAAGTACATGGACGGACACGACGCGGCTGTCGGCGGCTGTATCGTGGACAGCGGCAATTTTGACTGGATGGCACACGCGGACAAATTCCCCGGCCTGACAACTCCCGACGAATCCTATCACGGAATCACCTACGCGGAGAAATTCGGCCAGGGAGGCGCCTACATCACCAAGGCGACTGCCCAGCTCATGCGCGATCTCGGCTCCATCCAGGGACCCATGAATGCCTTCTTCCTCAACCTGGGTCTGGAATCTCTGGCGGTTCGTATGCCCCGTCACTGCGAGAACGGCCAGAAGGTCGCTGAATTCCTCGAGGCCCATGACAAGGTGGCCTGGGTCAATTATCCCGGACTTCCTTCAAACAAATATTATGAGAGAGCAAAGAAATATATGCCCAACGGCACCTGCGGCGTTGTTTCCTTCGGCGTCAAGGGCGGCCGCAAGGCAGCTGAGGAGTTCATGAAGCACCTGAAGATCGGCATGATCGCCACCCACGTGGCGGATGCCCACACCTGTGTCCTTCATCCCGCTTCCTCCACCCACAGACAGCTCTCCGATGACGAGCTGAAGGCCGGCGGTGTTTCCCCCGACCTGATCCGCCTTTCCTGCGGTCTCGAGAGTATCAAGGATATTCTGGCTGACCTCGAGCAGGCTCTGGCAGCGATCTGATCTCAGGCAGTCTCATCCCGGACCGCATGGTTTTTCACTTGATTTGAAATGGTTACTATACGCGCAGAAGTCTTCCCGGGTCTCTGAGGCCGGGGAAGGCATATGCGCGGTTTTCAGTTTTCTCATGGAGGTTTTATGGCGCAGGACAACAGAGTATATGTGACGGGACATCAGAAACCGGATACAGACTGTATAGTTGCCGCTATCGGCTACGCCTATTATAAACGTTCACAGGGGGTGGACGCCGTGCCCTGCCGGCTGGGACGGGTCAATCTGGAATGCAAATACCTGCTCAAGCGCTTCCATTTCAAAAAGCCTCACCTGTTGGAAACCGCCAGAGTAAATATGGGCGAGATCGATCTTGATGAACCTGTATCGATCTCACCGGAAACTTCGATTCTGGAGACGGTCCGCCTGATGGATGAGACGGACAGACAGTCTTTTGGCGTGACTGATGAGAACGGCGTGCTGATTGGCTGGATTTCCAAGAGCGATATTGCCAAACTTGCCCTCGGAGATACCCACGACAGCCAGGGGATCATCCGCCATACGCCTACAGAATATTTTGCAAAATCCGTTCACGGCAAAGTGATCTATGACGATCCCAAACGGAAGCTGAACGGTATGATCGGTATTCTGACGCGCAACAATGAGGAGAAGCTGATCGATTGCGACGCGCGAGGCAGGATCATTATTTCCGGCAATGAAAAACATGCCATGCTGGAACTCATCCGCCAGGGGGCGGGAATGCTGGTTCTGCTGAAAACAGCGGAAGTGGATGAGGAAGTTCTGGCACTCGCCAGGCAGCACCACTGCCCGATTGTCCGTTCCGGCTGCGGCGCCATGAATACCAGCCGCTATCTCTATCTGGCAGCTCCCGTGGAGACCATCATGCGGGAAAAGGTGGTCAGCTTCGGTACCAATGAGATCGCAGACGATGTGGGTAAAAAACTGTCGGCTTCGAGATTCCGTTCTTATCCGGTCGTGGATGCGGAAAACCATCTGGTCGGCTATGTCACCCGCTATCATATGATGAATTACCACAATAAACAGATGATCCTGGTGGACCACAACCAGTTCCAGCAGTCGGTCAACGGCATTGTGGATGCGCCTGTGCTTGAGGTCATCGACCATCACCGCGTGTCGGATTTCTCCACCCGAAGGCCGGTGAATTTCAGAAATGAGATCGTGGGCGCGACATCGACCATCATCGCAACCATTTTCCGCGAAAATATGGTTCCCTTTACCAGGGAACTGGCGGGACTTCTGCTCGGCGGGATCCTCTCGGAGACAGTCAATCTGCAGACTCCCAGTACCACACCCCGTGACATCGAGACGGCGAATATCCTTGCCGCTATCGCCGATCTGCGGCTGGACGAATTCGCAAGAGAGCTATTCTCACTGGATACCGAAGTACGTGACAAGATGATCGACGAGATGATCAGCCACGATATGATCTTCCGCGATATCGCCGGTCTCCGCACCGTTTTCGGCAGAGTCAATGTCTCTGACATTGAGAGTTACCGGCAGGACACCCTGGACATCCGCATCAGGATTCACGAGTACTGCGACAGCAAGGAGATGGATCTCTGCGTCCTCGCCTTTGTCTCCGCTCTGGAGAACGGCTGTATCCTGTACTGCGGCGGCAAAAAGGCCGACTGGGTTCTGGAGGCGTTTCCGGACAGGGAAGGAGAGGAAAACAGTTTCCACGAGGGAATTGTATCCCGCACCTCCCAGATCATTCCCCGCGTAACAGAAGTGATTGAAAAATATATGCTGTAAAAAGTGAGGCAGGAAGCCGGGACAGACGGCCGGAAATGCCGCACATACAAGTGCATTCGCTTACGCGGGACTTAAAACAGAAATATCAGTATCAAAGAGTTAAGCAGGTGGAATGTGACAGATACGAAAAATAAGAAATACTGTATCATGGATATGGACGGCACATTGATCGATTCCATGCCATATTGGAACACCCTCAGTCCCGATTACCTGGTCTCCAGAGGGATCACAAAGAGTACCGAGGGGCTGGTCGAAAGACTCAGGACCATGACCATGCCGGAGGCATGCGTCTATCTGAAAAGGGAATATGATCTCCCGGAATCACCGGATCAGCTTCTCTCTGACCTCAACGCTGTCATGCGCCGTCACTATGAAGAAGATATTCCTCTCAAAAAAGGCGTGCGGGAGCACCTGGAGCAGCTGGCAAAACAGGGCGCAAAGCTCTGTGTTGTAACAGCTACTGCGAAGCCCCTGGTCCATCTGTGTCTGAGCCGTCTGGGAGTGGAACACTATTTTGCCTTCCTCATGAGCTGCGAGGAAGTCGGAAGGGGAAAGGACTATCCCGATGCCTTTTTGGAGGCAGCGCGCAGGCTGGGGGCCTCGCCGGAGGAGATCTATGTCTATGAAGATTCTCTCGCGGCGCTCCGGACAGCCAAAAATGCCGGATTTCGGACGGTTGCCGTCTATGATCCCTATTCCGGAGGCTGGGAGGACTGTGCCGCGGTCTCGGATGAGACGATCACAGACTGGGTATAATTTTTAATCTCAGTGGGAAAGACCCGGCTTCCAAAAGGTTTTTGACAGTAAAATAGGTTGACAGTAAAAAAGACTCTGTGCTGTGTATCTTCCCTCCCGCTTGTCCGGGAGGGAGGGTACATACCATAGAGTCTTTTTTTATAGAGTCTTTTTTGATAAAGTCTTTTTTGATCGGTTTACCCGGTCATACGCCGCATGAGTTTAGTTCCTTCTGTCTTGAGCCATTTTTCACGAATCTTGTAGTCGGGGATCACACTGGCAACTTGTGCCCAGAAGCGGGGGGAGTGATTCATTTCCTTTCTGTGGCAGAGTTCATGAACGATGACATAGTCCAGGACTTCCGGCGGAGCCAGCATCAGCAGACAGTTGAAATTGAGGTTTCCTCTGGCTGAGCAGCTTCCCCAGCGGGTCTTCTGGTTGCGGATGGTGATCCGACCGTAGGTGACACCGACCAGAGGGGCAAAATATGCGGTCCGTTCCGGGATAATGCGCATGGCCCTGTCCGCAAGAGAACGTATTTCATCCATGGTAAGAGGCACTACCGGGTTGGCAGCCTCCTCTGCCTTCTGTTTTTCCACCATGGCCAGATGCTTTTTCAGCCAGTCCGAATTTTTCCGCACGAAGGCTTCGATCTCTCTGAGGGAGGCGTTTTTCGGAGCGCGTACCAGAATCTGCCCGTCGTGCCTGACCTGCAGAGAAAGTGTGCGCCTGCTGCTTCGGATGATCTGTATGGACTCATTGATAGGAGAAGAAGCCGGGAGGCAGTTCTTCCTGGTTTTATCTGCAGAAAGAGACTCCCGGCCAAAAGCGTTTTTGTTCAAATCGACTACTTCCCTGTGAATCTAAACTGGTAAAAGGTACTGTATGGCTCCGGAACTGTGCAGAATACACCGTTGCGTTTTCGCCTTGTGATCACCCTGACGTAATAGTTCTGATGTCTTTTAAAGCGTACTCCCTTAAACCCGGTAAAGGAGGCAGAAGTGGCAGTGGCGCTCGTGCTGGTGGAGTATCTCCATGTCCAGGATGAGCCCGGATTGGCAGACATGAAGATATTGTATCCGTTTGATCCGTAAATAATATTCCACTTTAGCGAAAGAACGGACTGTTTGTTGACTGAACCTGAGACGTCTCTGGGCCATGGCGTTATGAAGACGATATTGGACCAGGGACTGGTGCCGGTGACTGTCCCGCCGGCGTCCATTTTGCAGGCGCGGACTCTCGCCTGATAAACGTGCTTGTAATTGATGTTTGAAAACAGCACAGCATTATAATAGTGATCCACATAGCGGATATTGCTGTAGGCATCATGCGTATTATCGGTCCAGGTGCATTTGACTTCATAGCAGTCCGCACCCGCCACCTTGTTCCATGCGATGGCGACGTCAGAGAACTCTTTGTTGTTCCATTTCAGAAATCTGGCGTTTCCCGGCTTTTTCAGGGAATCCTTCGTTGCTGCCTCAACATTGAAAGCCGGCACGGTGCTGAAGATGAATACCGCAGCCAGAATGAGTGCCGTAAAACGTCTCAGGGAATTGAACATAGATGTTCCTCCGTTTAATGGGGGTGATTCTTAACCTGTCAAATTATCATCCCGCATTATAATAGGAGAGTCCGGAAAACGCAACAGTTTCTGATGCCGACAAATGATTTCTTTTACTAATAATCGTGCATATCGAATTATTTGGAAACAAAAAAACAGACGGCGGGAAATATGGATTTCCAGCCGTCTGTTTGGATTTCGAAGACCTTGCCTCTGTGTGAAGCGGTTTTCCCATGGAAAACAGATGCTTCACATTTTGTATGAGGAGAAATCTGCGTGCATGGACAACTCTGCCATCCATGCTGCGGTTAACTCCCATGGGATGATTAACAGTGTGTGTGCGTAGAGTATACTCCCATTGTCTGAAACAGTCTTGAAATGACTATTATTTATAATAATAATAGAATCGTCCCTGATAATATGAACTACCTGGCGCAGGGACAGTACAGAATACGCCGTTTCTCTTGCGCCTCGTTACAACACGGATGTAGTAGTTCGTATACATTTTCAGATTACTTCCCCTGTACTTCCTGACAGTAGCGGAAGTAGCAGTTGCTTTGGTGCTGGTGGAAAGGCTCCAGTACCACTTGCCGTTGGGATTGGTGGCAAGGAATACATTATAGCCGTTGGAACCGTAGATAATGTTCCACCGCAGCTTCTCGGTGAGGCCGCTCCCCTTGCTTCCGCTTACATTCTTGGGCCAGGGAGTTATGAACACGATATTGGACCAGGGACTGAAACCTGTAGCATATCCACTTGAATTAACCGTAAGAGCACGGACTTGCATATAGTAAACATGCTGATAGTGAAGTCCGCTAAATCTTACACCATTATACTCAGCGCTGATATATTCATATGGGCCAGTACCGATATTATGACTTCCGTCAGTCCATGTACAGCGAATCTGATAGCCGCTTGCACCGGGAACTCTGTTCCATGCAACTGTACACGAGGAAAAACTTGTGTCATTCCATTTCACGAAGCGATTGTTACCGGGTTTCTTCATTGCTGCTTCTGCACTGGTGAGAGTAAGAGACCCGAAGAGGAAGATGGTAATCAGAAGGCACGCAGCCAACCGCTTAAATGATTTGGTCATTTTTGTTTCCTCCGTAGGCAGGTAGATGAGGCAGGCGGATGAAGGCCGGCAGCCGCCGATCAGGACCGGCCTGCCGGCCTTCATCTTTCATCTGTCAGCTCGCATCAGTAAAACTGATTTAAGCCTTATCTCGAATAATAGTAATAGAAATAGATCTGATAGTAGCTCTTATAAGGCTCCGGTACAGTGCAGAAGACACCGTTTCGTTTGCGCCTGGTGTAGACCTTTACATAGTAGTTCTGGTACATTTTGAGCTTTTCGCCTCTGTACCTCTGAACAGTTGCGGAAGTGGAAGTGGCCTTTGTATTAGTGGAAAGGTTCCAGTACCATTTTCCGGAAGGGTTGGTGGTCAGCCATACATTGTATCCATTGGAACCGTAGATGATGTTCCAGCTCAGCTTCTCAGTGAGACCGCTGCCCTTTCTGCCGGTTACATTCTTGGGGAAAGGTGTAATGAACACGATGTTGGACCAGGGGCTGTACTGTGTGATCACTTTGGCACTGTTTACTTTGAGCGCGCGGACCTGTGCGTAATACACATGCTGATAGTGCAGGTTTTTGATTCTGACTCCGTTGTACTTGCCTTCGACATAACCGCCGATATTGTGGCTTCCGTCAGTCCACGTGCAGCGGATCTGATAGGCGTTTGCGCCGGAAACCTTGTTCCATGCGATAGTAGCAGATGTGAACGAAGTGTTGTTCCACTGCACAAAGCGGTTGTTGCCGGGCTTCTTCATAGCTGCTTCAGCACTTGTGAGAGTGAGAGAGCCGAAGATGAAAACGGTGATCAAAAGGCAGGCAGCTAGACGTTTGATAGTTTTAATCACTTTTTTTCCCTCCATAGGCAGGTTGATGAAACACAGACCAAAATCCCGCGTTAAGTGCATACGGCCAGACGCACACAAACTGACATACATATACTAAACCCAGCGTTTTGATCCTGTATTGATGCCGGCTTGCGGAAAACCGGCAAATACTTAAATTCATTATAGTCTTGCTTTCGCCAAAACTCAACTGTTTATAGAAGGCTTTCTTATCTAAATTGTTCGAATTTTAACCGCTTACAGCTGAAAAAATGGGACATTTTCACAAGATACGGAGCCGGCGGAAAAAGGGGGATACGCGGCCGGGACGATCCGTAAAAAGAAGGGTAGAGCAGAGAAAAAAAGAGAATAACAGATCACTTCTGGACAGAAGGCAAAAGATGTGTTAATATAGCCTTTGCCTGAAAACACCTTCTGTGTTGCAAGGGCAGCATGCGCACTCGTAGTCTAATGGATAGAACGGAGGCCTCCGACGCCTTTAATGCAGGTTCGATTCCTGTCGAGTGCAGACTTTTGCGGCGGGATCATTACCGGTCCCGCCGTTTTTTTATAGTTTTATACAGAAAAATATCCTGCGTCCATATTGTTTGTGCGGCCTGATTTAAGCCCTGTAAATTTACTGCATATTAAATTATGTAGTTTTTTGCAGTTGAAACGATAAAAGGGAAACGGAAGTTGTGCATTATTCATGGTTTTTGCGTGCAAACCCGATATGTTTTTTTCAAAATCTTATAATAATACTTGAATTTTACCTGCCTTATACGGTACAATGAAGTCTGACAAAAATCTGACGCTTGCTGGCTGTGCCCGTGGTATCTTCCTGGCCGCAACGGCATTTCGTTAGGATTTCCGGCTTTTATATTTTTATATGAAATCGTGAGATACCGGCGGGACGGTGCGGAGCAGCGCTCATTCAGCATACATCAGATTGTTGCTAAAACCTTTATGTTTATGTAGGAGGAACAAAAATGGCAGTAAAAGTAGCAATTAACGGTTTCGGTCGTATTGGTCGTCTGGCATTCCGTCAGATGTTTGGCGCTGAGGGTTTTGAGATCGTAGCAATCAACGATCTGACATCTCCCGAGATGCTTGCACACCTGCTCAAGTATGACAGCACACAGGGCAGATATGACAAGGCTGACACCGTGTCCTTCGGCGAAGATTCTATCACAGTCGATGGCAAAGAGATTAAGATTTATGCGAAGGCCAACGCAGCTGAGCTTCCCTGGGGCGAGATCGGCGTAGATGTCGTTCTGGAGTGCACAGGCTTCTACACCTCCAAGGCAAAAGCACAGGCACACATCGATGCAGGCGCAAAGCACGTCATCATCTCCGCTCCTGCAGGCAACGATCTGCCTACCATCGTTTACAATGTTAACCATCAGTCCCTGACCAGCGAAGACAAGATCATCTCCGCTGCATCCTGCACAACCAACTGCCTGGCTCCCATGGCAAAGGCTCTGAACGACCTTGCTCCCATCAAGTCCGGTATCATGTGCACAATCCACGCTTACACCGGCGACCAGATGACTCT
>DGRU01000056.1:1053-3848 GCA_002390025.1 Lachnospiraceae bacterium UBA4380 | reverse complement strand
GTCAAGGCCCTGGGGGCCGGCAAATGGGCGGCAAAGAGCTACAAGTACAATTATGATACAGGAATTCACTATACCTATTATAAGATCACCGTATCCAGGCCCGGGCGTCTGAATTTCACATTTTCCAGTGACGGATTCATGACTCTGAACACAAGCCTGGGAGACATCGTAAACAGCAAGCGAAATGGCAGTTACATTTCCAAGTCTTACAGATCAGACTGCAAAATGGTCGCTGTGGATAAAGGCACTTATTATATGAACGTCTCGTCCGGCAAAGTCAGGTACTCCTTTGCGGCTTCCGGCGCCCCCACAAATTATTGTGTTGCCAGGGCCAAGGCCCTGAAGGCCAACACGGCAGCCTACAACGTGTTTACCCCCCGGACCAATTATTGCAGGTGGTACAGGATCAGCACTCCTAAGAAGAAGAAAATCGTCTACTGGGCAAATACAGCATCTTACGCATATGATATCCAGGTCTTTGACTCCAGGATGCGGAGGCTCGAAACAGTCAAAAATGGATCGGACGTAAAATACTGCACGAAAGCGGCACAGCCGAAGGGGACCTATTACATTCTGGTCAGAAATCAGCTCCGCTATGCCAATGATTATAATTATGCGTTCGGAGACGTAAAGACCTTTAAATGGAACTGATTACACGCTGGCATGACAAAGGGGACGGTCCTTTCCGGCACATTATATCAATCCAAAATGCGCCACAAAGAACCGTCCCCTTTGTCATTGAATTTCAAAACGCGCCACAAAGGACCGTCCCCTTTGTCACGCTTCGACTCATCTGTTCCTGGAATATTGCCTGTAATCCAGCCTGTATTCACCTGAATTTTCTTTTGTATCAGGATTGAAAAAGCCGAATTCAATGGTGTGAAGTTTTCTCAGATCAGGCGTGGGAATAGATTTCCCATAGTAATATTTACCGCCGATCTGAATGAAATCATTCAGGCTGATACTGGCATTGATGTATTCCTCGCGGCCATCGACAAACAGGTGTACGTATAAACGTTTGTCACCTTCCTTAACATGATCCAATAGTTCTTTATCAAATTCGAACACAAGAGTCTGCTCAAAGGGAAGCGCAAAATTTACGTATAAATTGTTCAGCGTCAGACCATTGTCGAGTTTCATGTCCACCGGAACAGGCCTGGTTGTCCGGATCACTGCGTAATTGAAGCGGGCAGCCCGCCATCTGATCTCCTCCATACCATAGTATAAATAGGCGTTGTTTGACCTGTGTGTATCCAGTTTATCCGAATTTTTCAGCAGCCGCGTAAAGTAAAGGTCGTAGGCTGTGCCGATGATTTCGCCTCTTTCTTTTTCCTCATTGATAATATCTTCGCGGATCTCTGCCTGTACCTTAGTCTGTTTGTAGGCATGGTGTATAAACAGATATTCCGGGATAAAATAAACGGCACAGCAGCAGAGTATGATCCCTAAAGCCGCATATCTTCCCCTGGCCTCTGAATCCATCAGGATGTGCATGGCGACAGACAGCATCAGCAGGGAATAAAACAGGGAGACATTTCCGCTTCGCGGCGGCATGGTCGGGGAAGCAATAAAAGCCAGCACAGCCAGATAAGACAAGGCGAAAAAAAGCAGGAGAAAAAACAGGCTCCGGCCGTCGGTCTTTTTCCCGCTCTGCCCCCATAAGGCAGCGATCATTACTACGATGATGACCATGTACAAGAGGTGAAAGCGGTTAAAAGTGCCCGCCATCCTGGTAAACAGATGGGTCAGAAGCTTGTCGAAAGCAGGCAGTTCATACCAGGACAAAAACACGTCGCTTTGCGACCGGATCCGGACACCCGGAGCAAAAAACAGGACACTGTAGCCAGCGGCAGCAGAAATCAAGCCGGTGAGCAGAGTCCTTTTTTTGTCCTTCCAGAACAGAATAAACATGCTCAGCGTAAACAGGATCACAGTAATGCCCAGGGCCTCATTAGACAGGCCGGCAAAAATTCCCAGCAGGCCCAGAAGAACAGCCTGCCTCCGTCCCATCGCTCTCTGATCGAGCAGCAGATACAGGAAGAAAGTAAAATAGAAGCCTGCCCACATCAGAGTCCATAAATAATTGACGGAGCCCACCAGCCAGAAGCTGGTCTGGCCCAGATTAGGGTTGGCAATCCAGTATGCCAGGAGCACGATCCAGAGCATAATCGAAGATCCCCTGCCGATCAGAGGTCTTTGACGGATGACAGCGGGAAGGAGCGTGATCAGCACCATTACGATCACAAAAACAAGGGTGTTGAGTGCCATATTAACAGGCCTGCTGAACAGACGGAGCAATATGGAGGAAGTCCAATCCGCGATGACCCTTCCGTTCCAGCCCAGATAGTGATCGAGATGACTTCTGAATGACAGCCCCATTGAGTAATAGCTGTAATCATCAGAGAGCACCGGCACCTGATAGGAAATGAAGTACAGAACCGCGAACATGATCGCGCAGTTAATAAAAAACAGTTTTTTCAGACCGGATTTATCCAGCTCCGGCATTATATTCAGTTTCTGCATGTGGATTTCCCCCGCAAAGTCATATATGAGCGCAGTATAAATATGTATGCAGACTTACGGGAGTTTCCTGACCTACAGAATCCTATAGAACCTGTACTTACTTTTCTGATTTCAATTCGCAGGCACGTCCGCCGTCATGGTTTAGTGTCTTCCATCCCGATACTTCTGTCGACATACTTGGATTATGTTCCAGAATTATATCATAATGCCCGGAAAAAGAGGAGTTCCAATTGAGAGATGATATATGCCAGTAAGGACCGTCCACCCTTTGT
>DGRU01000056.1:0-893 GCA_002390025.1 Lachnospiraceae bacterium UBA4380 | reverse complement strand
AAGCAAAACAGTCATTTCTGCGGACTGCTGTTAAATGAGGAGCACACTAAGATGAATCAGTTGAGCCACTCTCTCCTGCTCAGGGGAATTTACATAGACTGGAGCCGGATCGACCAGGGCAGCTATCTGCGGGGCATCGCGGCGATCCAGCAGGTGGAGGAGCTCTCCTTCGACAGGGCAATCACCTTTTTTGTCGGGGAAAATGGAAGCGGCAAATCCACCCTTTTGGAAGCCATTGCGGTCGCCTACGGCTTCAATCCGGAGGGCGGGACCAGGAACTACAGCTTTTCCACGTACGACTCACACTCAGTCCTGCATCAGGCGGTCCGCCTCTCCAGAGGTCCGCGCAGGGCAGCGGGCGGGTATTTTCTGCGGGCGGAAAGCTTTTACAATGTCGCGACCAAAGAGGACGAATACAGCCGGGGCCCCGGGGGAGTCCCGCAGCACTTTCACGAGAAATCCCACGGGGAAAGCTTCCTGGCGCTGGCGCAGAACAGCTTCCGGGCCAACGGGTTTTATCTGCTGGACGAACCGGAGGCGGCGCTTTCACCGCAGCGCCAGCTGACTCTTTTGATGGAGATCCATCGATTGGCCCGGCAGGGCGCGCAGTTTATCATCGCCACCCACTCCCCCATTCTGCTGGGACTGCCGGATGCGCGGATCCTGAGCTTTGACGAGGGCCGGATCCACCCGTGCAGTTATGAGGAAACGGACAGCTATCAGGTGACGGCCATGTTTGTAAACCACAGGGAAGAGATGCTGCGGCGGCTGCTGGAGGAGTAAGCCTCTGCAACCGGCAGTTGACACATTGAAAAGCCTGGTTGGTGGCATGCGCCCGGCCGAAGCGGTATATTAAGGGCAGAAAAAACACCAGGAGCCGGACTCCGGTTTAC
>DGRU01000014.1 GCA_002390025.1 Lachnospiraceae bacterium UBA4380 | reverse complement strand
AAACTCTTTGCCTGTCTCAAGGAAGGATTCGACGCCCTGCTGTGCCTTTGCGCGGTCATAGTCTGCGGAGATCGTTGCAACTTCAACCATGTTCAGGCCTGCGTCCTTGAGGATTTCGAGAGGCTTCTCGGAACGGATGACGGAGTGGGACAGATCCAGAGGACCCTGGATGAGCAGATAACGGACATCTGTCATGCCCTTTTCCTTGAAGTAGTCTGCCAGATACTCACCCTGGAAGGTGCCTGCCAGGTTTTCATCGGAGGCAACGCCTACGATATTATCGCTCAGAAGATTGTAATCATCGGGCTCAGGCAGGCGGTTGACAAATACCAGGTTCATGTCGCCGGCAGCTTCCACACAGGCTGTCACATCACTGGAGTAGGCCACGTTGACGATGGTGGCTTCCTTGCCTTCTGCCTTTGCCTGCTCGATGCACTGAATGACCTTGGAAGAGTCATTTCCGGCATGCTTGACTTCCAGAGCCACGTCGTTATTTTTCGCGCTGACACTCATGTCGTTCAGCAGTTCGGACAGCCATTCATCTTCCACAGTGGAGACGTAGCAGATATCGTACGCGCTGCTTCCCTGGGCAGTGGATGCGCTGCCTGCAGGTGCGTTTGCTGCAGAGCCGCTTCCCGACGCGCTGCTTCCGCAGGCGGTGAGGCACATCATGGCAATCATACCGGTGGCAAAAATGTTTCTGAACTTTTTCATTTTGGATCCTCCTTCATGTCAATCTTTACAATGTTTGTTATTCAGTCTTTTATCAGGCTTTAATGTTTCAGGTGAATTGTCTTTCTGCACTTTTTCTGTTCCCTGTTTTTCTGTGAACTGCTGTTTTCTTTGATGATTTGATTATAGGTGCTTTACCGCCGTAATTTCAGAGGGTTTACTGACTGAAAATGTAAAATAAACGACATACTCAATTGATGCTTTGCTTTTGAAAAAACAATAGATTTTCATGGAAAAAGGGGATGTGAAAAGGTTATAATTGTAATGAAGGGACTATAAAATGTAAAAAAACCGACCTGAAACAGCAGGTAATAGACGATTTACATCTTTCTGCATGGGTTTTCTGTGCCTGTTTTTTATGACACTGTCATCTCAATGTATTTTCCGCCTTGCGGCGGTCGCAGGCAGAGCGGGGGACGGAGGACAGCAAGGCCGTCTCAACCCTGACAATGATGATTAAGATATTCAGATTATCAAGACATAAATTATGATTAGTTATTAGGACATGTGGGGGAGGAAAATGATACGTTATCAGAAAAACAGGCTTGTTCTGGCAAGTGACAGTAAAGAACTTTTAGAGAAGGAATCCGGGGGCCTGCCCTTTGTATGCAACTTCAATGAGAGCAACGTGTTTATAGGGCATCATATTCCCTGGCACTGGCACGAATGGTTTGAGATCAATTACACGGAGAGAGGGTCTTATCTGCTCCAGACGCCGGAGCATACTGTGGAGATCCACCAGGGTGAGGCTGTTTTTATCAACGGCAGTATCCTGCATGCCTATGACTTTCCGGTGGACGGCGGCTATTACTCACTGACTTGTGATTCCCGCTTTCCGGGCGGTGAGTTCGGGAGTTATCTGGACAGAAAATATTTTTCACCGCTTCTGCGGTCCAGATCCCTGACCTTCCTGCATATAAAGCCCGACACAGAGAGAAGGATTCGTCTGATCGGTTATATTCTGGAGTTTCTGGATGTTCTGAGAGAGGAGCCCAGAGGCTATGAGCTGGCCGTAAGGCAGATCCTGGGAGACTTTCTGATCCTGCTCTCCGAGGAGGCCGCGGAGATTCTTGCCAGGGATCAGGCGAGCAATGAACGGGATCTGGAGCGTATGAAGCTGATGCTGGACTTTGTCTACAAAAATTATGGCGACCAGATCGGGGTGACGGAGATCGCGCAGGCGGCAGGCATCAGCTCCAGGGAATGCACGCGGTGCTTCAAGCGGACGGTCGACCGCACACCGGTCCGCTTCCTGATCGAATACCGGGCTCAGATGGCTGCCTCCTTCCTTTTGGGAACGGGCATGAGTATTTCTGAAATTGCCGAAAAATGCGGCTTCATGTCCGACAGCTATTTCAGCAAGATTTTCCGTGAGATTTACAAATGCACTCCCCGTGAATATAGAAAAGAGAATTAAGTGAAAAGGCGTTACAGTACATATCACCACGAAATTCGAGGCGTTTTTGCGTAGTTTTTAGCACAAAACCTCAAGACCTTTCCCGAGCGATATGCCGCTGCTGTCCATATGACCATTCCCCGCTACGAGGATGAAGGGATGATCTGGGCAGTCTTACAATCCTGATAATGATTCCGTTTATGGAGATTACTCCATGAATCTACTCCGTAAATCCATTACTCCAGGAATCCATTACTCCAGTCCGGTTGCTTCATCGATGCCGAGCATGATATTCATGTTCTGAACAGCTGCGCCGGAAGCGCCCTTGCCCAGGTTGTCAAAAAGGGCGGTGACAGAGGTCTGGTCCTCGTGGCCGCAGACCACGATCTTCAGGTGATTTGTTCCGGCAAGCTCTGCGGCATAGATGGTGGATGCATTTTCGCCGAAAGGCATCACAGTTACAAAATGCTGACCCCTGTAGTATTCCTGCAGCTTTTGGCAGATCTGTGCGGCAGTGGGAGTGCCGGGCAGAAGACTGTTGTGGAGCATAATCGTCGTGGCCATGCCCTTGTAATAATCATCTACGACAGGAAGAAATACCGGAGACTTTTCCAGCGCGCAGACCTTCTGCATCTCAGGGATATGCTTGTGGTGCAGAGTCAGTCCGTAGATGCCGGGCGCATAGAGTGCCTGTGCCTTGTCTGCAGCCTCATAATTTGCGATCATCTTCTTGCCGCCGCCCGAATAACCGGTCAGAGAGAAGCAGGTGAAGGGATAATCCGCCGGGACGATTCCCATGCGGACCAGCGGCGCCGCACAGGAAATAAAGCCTGTGGCGTGACAGCCGGGATTTGCAACCCTTTTGCTTTTGGCAATCGCGTCGCGCTGCTCTGCGGATAACTCGGGGTAACCGTAAGTCCAGTCGTCGTTTGTGCGATGAGCCGTAGAGGCATCGATCACACGGACGTCGGGATTGTCGATCAGAGAGACAGCTTCCCTGGCGCCGTCATCCGGCAGGCACAGAAAGACGATGTCCGCCGCGTTAAGGAACTTCCTGCGCTCCTCATTGTCATGTCTTTTATCTTCATCGATCCGCATCAGCTCCAGATCTTCCCGGGATCCGATCCGGTCAAAAATCTGCAGACCGGTCGTTCCCGCCTGCCCGTCGATATATACTTTCGTCTTAGCCATTTTGAGTCCTTTCTGAATCATTCACTGCCGCTGTTTTGCGGCTTCAAAAGCCATCTTATCACATTTTGAACGGGACTTACAAGAGCAGCGGAACTGTCCCGAGGATCAGATAGAAAAAAGGTCACCCCGTCCCCGAAGCATGAGTGGTCACACACTGGTACAGTCATCCCAACGTATTCTCATTTTCATCCAAGAGCTCGTGGCAAAAGACTCAGCACTGTGATAGAGTAGTGTAGAGAGAGCGTGTACAAGTGCTCTGATTCAGTAAGGCTGATAAGGAAGGTATTAAAAGCGCTTTGACCCGGAAAACGGGTCTGCAGCAAAGATAATCGGAAAGCGGGTAAGAAGATAATATGGAATTCAAAACAGTTGCGCTGATCGGTGCAGGTTCAGTCGGCGCTTTTTTTATCAGAGGACTCAGAGATACGCTCGGAGACAACTTCTGTGTCGTCGCAGAGGGGGAGCGGGCACAGCGGCTGCGCGAAAAAGGGCTTGTGATCAACGGAGAAGAGGTTTTCCCCAATGTCTGTACGCCTGAGGAGGCAACGGGGGCGGACCTGATCCTGATCACGACCAAGTACAGCGGATTCCGCCAGATCCTGGACAGTGTGAAGCTGATGACGGCCCCGCATACTGTGGTGGTCAGTGCCCTCAACGGCATCGACAGCGAGGAGACGCTGGCAGAGCTGATCGGGGAGGAACACCTGCTCAACGCCTTTATGTTTGTCCAGTCCACCAGGGTGGGCAATCATATCGATTATGAAACAAGTGCCAAGGGGCTGATTTTCGGTGATAAAAATACTTCCGAAAAGACGCCGCAGGCCGAGGCGCTGGACAGGCTTTTGACCAGGGCCGGGATTGCCCACCGCTTCTCTTCGGATATCTATACGGAGCAGTGGCAGAAATTTGCCATCAATATCAGCAACAACCTGCCGCAGGCGATCCTGAATGTCGGCTTCGAGGCCTATATCGACAGTCCGCACCTGCGCTTTATCCATGACCGGCTCTTCGACGAGGCTATCCGCGTTGCCGCAGCTTACGGGATCACCATAGAGTATGAGGAAAACAAACGCGGCCGCGTCAGGCCTGATGCCCGCTTCTCGACACTGCAGGATATCGATGCGGGGCGCCCCACTGAGATCGATATGTTTGCAGGCGCCCTGATGAGGAAAGCGGAGGCAGTAGGGATTGAAGTTCCCTATACGACTTTTACCTACCATGCCATCCGCGTGCTGGAGGAGAAAGCTCAGGGAAAAATCAGCTGACTTCAGGACAGAAAGGCATTGATCACTTCCGACAGACTTCAGGACAGAAAGGCACCGATCATTTCCGACAGACTGCAGGGCAGAAAACAGAGGAGATCAGCGCCTGATTTCTCTTATGACACGGTAAGTATGCGGCGTTCATCAGCGCTCAGAATGATTTTTTATGGAGGGGAAAATTATGAAAAAAGTGTTCCAGGCAGCAGACAGGTATATAAAGACCAGCGACTGGAAGATCATCGCAGCGATCAAATTCTGCGTGATGTCCTTCGGAATTATTGTCGGCATGTTTATCAGAAAAGAAGACCGCAAACCTGTCCTGTGCGGGGCAGTCTCCGTCTTTTTGCTGACCTATATTCCCCTGATGAGAAGGATGGTCCGTTTCATACGCCAGGAGTGGGACGATGAAGACGATATCAAAAGATTCCCTTCCCCGGAAGATGCAGAGGAGAATTGATCCGGATTCCAAAACGTACTGCGGGCGTTTCCGGGACAGGAGGAGGCAGATTTGAGGATCATTATTTCTCCCGCCAAAAAAATGATCGTGGACACGGATACCTTTTCCTGCAAAGAGGTTCCCTGTTTTATGGAAAAAACGCAGATTCTCAAGGACTGGATCTGCGGTCTTTCCTATGCTGAGCAGAAAGCTCTGTGGAAGTGCAATGACAAGATCGCACAGCAGAACGCGGAGCGTTTTGCGCAGATGGACCTTTACAGAGATCTGACCCCTGCCCTCCTGGCCTATGACGGGATTCAGTATACTTATATGGCACCCGCCGTATTCGAGGACGGGCAGTACGCCTATGTGCAGGAGCATCTGCGCATTCTTTCCGGCTTCTACGGCGTCGTGAAGCCCATGGAGGGCGTCGTTCCCTACCGACTGGAGATGCAGGCCAAGGCTGCCGTGAACGGGACACGCAGTCTCTATGAGTTCTGGGGCGAAGACCTCTATCGGGAGGTCATGGATGAGAGCAGGGTTCTCATCAATCTTGCTTCAAAGGAATATTCGAAGTGCATCGAAAAATACCTGCAGCCGGAGGATCGCTGTATTACCTGTATTTTCGGGGAACTTGAAAACGGAAAGGTCGTCCAGAAGGGCGTGTACGCAAAAATGGCGCGCGGAGAGATGGTCCGCTATATGGCTTCCATCGACGCCCGGCAGCCGGAGCAGATGCAAGGCTTTGACAGGGAAGGATATGCTTTTGATCCGGCAAGATCCTCCGAAAGAGAGTATTATTTCGTGCGGAAATACGAAAAATAAAAGTCACTGAAAAGATACCAGAGGTACAGGAGCAGAAAATGAAAAGCAGAAGATTTGTCTGGTGGAAAATGTTACTTGCATTACTTATTATAGTTGTTTTAGTTGTCGGCGGATATGTCGCCTATGTTTTTCTCACCTACAACCGGATCGAGGACAATGTCGATCTGCCTGTGGAAGGAGACAGTCAGGAGCCGGCGCAGACCGGGAAGGAATATACTGCAGTCTCCTTCAATATCGGATTCGGCGCCTACACCGCTGATTTCACATTTTTCATGGACGGCGGAAAGGAGAGCCGGGCGCGTTCGAAGGAGAGTGTCCTCGAGTGCGTGAACGGCAGTGCGCAGACCGCCCTCTCTTATGAGCCGGATCTTGTCCTCTTCCAGGAAGTGGACACGGATTCCACACGCAGCTGGCATGTGGATCAGAAGGAGATGATCCGCAGTGCCTTCGGCGAAAAAGGGAACTGGGACAGTGTTTTTGCGCCCAACTATCATTCCGCCTATCTGATGTACCCCCTGACCAAGCCCCACGGGAAATCCAACTCCGGCATCCTCACCATGAGCAAAATGGATATCACATCCTCCCTGCGCAGAAGTCTTCCGATCGCCACGGGCTTCAAGAAGCTCCTTGACCTGGACCGCTGCTACAATTATTCCAGGATCCCCGTGGAAAACGGCAAAGAGCTGGTGGTCTTCAATGCCCATCTGTCTGCTTACGGGACGGATGCCTCTCAGGGAAATTCCCAGCTGCAGATGATGTTTGATGACATGCAGAAGGAATATGAGAAGGGCAACTATGTCCTCTGCGCCGGAGATTTCAACCATGATTTCACCTGCGATTCCATAGAGCATTTCAATCCCGGCTCAGGGGAGAGCTTCAGCTGGTGCGCCTCTTTCCCCGATGAGATCATTCCGGACGGGTTCGTAAAGTGCGTGGATTATGCAGAAGGAATGGTGCCTTCGACACGCAATACCAATATCCCCTATTGCGAGGATAGCTTTGTGGTCATTCTGGACGGATTTATCGTGTCAGATAATATCGAGCACACATTTGTGCAGAACTACGACAAGGGATTCCAGTACACAGACCACAATCCGGTCGTCCTGAAATTTATCCTGAAAGATAACTGACACAAAACAGCAATGGAAATCGGCGGCAGAGGTGAGCATGAGCCTGTATGCAATCGGAGACCTTCACCTGCATTTTCAGTCCGAGCTAAAGGCGCCCGGACAGCTCTACGGCAGAGTGTGGAAAAATCACGAGGAAAAGTTCCGCAGAAACTGCGCGAAGATGATCCGGCCTGAGGACACCCTTGTTCTGGTCGGAGACCACAGCTGGGGCAAAAATCTGGCCCAGTGTCAGGCGGACCTGCAATACATCAGAGAGCTGCCCGGCCGCAAGATCCTTCTGCGCGGCAATCACGACATGTTCTGGGATGTCAAAAAGACTCCTCAGCTCAATGCACAGTTCGCTCCGGACCTCTTTTTTCTCCAGGACAATTATGCTGCCTATCAGGACTATGCAATCGTCGGAACCAAGGGATATACCTTCGAGGGTCCCTTTTATCTGGATCATCGCAGACGGATCATTGACTGGGACGAAAAGGAAGAGGCCCATGCAAAAAAGCTGGTGGAGCGGGAAGCCGTGCGCCTGAGAAAATCCTTTGAAGCCGCAAGAGCAGACGGATATACCAGGTATGTCATGTTTCTCCACTACCCGCCGACCAACATCCTGCAGACGGAGAGTGTCTTCACCCGCATGGCAGAGGAATACGATGTTGAACAGGTCGTCTATGCCCATTCCCACGGGGAGTCCCGTTTCAATGACAGCATCCTGGGAACCATGAACGGTGTTCACTACAGTCTCACCTCCGGTGATTTCCTCAGATGGAAGCCAATGAAGATCCTGGATTAAGGACATCCCAAACAGGATTATGACGGGTCCTGGCAGTCGGCAAGGATCTGACCGGTGCGACCGGAAGATTTATACCGAAACAGCATAATCTTAATATTTGCACTTGTTTAATTTTTAAATATGTGTTAGAGTTTCCTGGTTGTCCCGGAGAGTGCTTTCCGGAGCAATGCTGGTCGCGGACCACCCAGGATAAAAAACAGGTAGATTGCAGATTCAAAGCCGCAGGGTCCAGCCCTGCGGCTTATATTATTGCGCGAAGCTTTTAGCCCTACACAGATAAGACCATATGATACTGGAGAAAGGTCGGGGAATACAATGCCCAGAAAAGTCATCATAGATTGTGACCCGGGAATCGACGACAGTCTGGCCATCATGCTGGCCCTGTCGATGCCGGAAGAAATAGAAGTTGTCGGTATCACAGTGGTGGCGGGAAATGCACCGGTCGAAATGGGGTACGGCAATGCCCTGAAAGTCCTGAAGTTTATGGAATGCCTGGATGTGCCGGTATTCATGGGCGCGGACAGACCTTTGAATCGGGACTTTGTCAACGCCCTGGATACACACGGAGCCGACGGACTCGGCGAGAGCTTTCTGCCTAAGGTGCCGGAAGAAGAGTATGAGCGGCAGGAAATGAACGCTGTCCAGTTTATGCAGGAGACGCTGCAGAGAGAGACGGTCAGTGTGATCGCCCTCGGTCCTCTGACAAATCTGGCCATGTTGATAGAAAAAGATCCCTGTGCCTTCGGAAGAATCCGCGAAATTGTCTCTATGGGAGGGTCTTTCAGAAGCCACGGAAACTGTTCGCCGGTCGCTGAATACAATTACTGGTGCGATCCCGACGCGGCTGCCATGGTATACCAGGAGATGGACCGGCTGGGAAAGAAGATTCATATGGTGGGACTTGACGTCACCCGCAGGATCGTTCTGACACCGGATCTTCTGGACTATATGAAGCGGCTGGATCCGCGTACCGGCGAATTTACCGGGAAGATCACAAAATTTTATTTTGACTTCCATTGGGAATGGGAGCATCTGATCGGATGTGTCATCAATGATCCGCTCGCCGTTGCCTATTTTGCCAGAAGGGATCTCTGCAGCGGATTTGAATCTTATGTCCAGGTCGAGACGCAGGGAATCAGCATGGGCCAGACAGTGGTGGACTCCATGCATTTTTACAGGCATACGCCCAATGCGGTCGTCCTCACGGAGGTTGACACCCTGCGCTTCTTCAGGATCTTTTTCACCTGCCTTCTGCAGATGGAAGAGGAACCGGACCTTCTTGCAGACCTGTGCCGATGAAGGAAACCCTGATTTTTGCAGACAGGAAGCTGCTGAAAGCAGGTCAGCTTGATTTCGCAGTGATCAATATGAGAAATCTTTGTTGGAAAACCAATCTGTTTCGTTCAAAATAAGGAGAAAGAAAATGAGCAATACCAATTTTAAGGCTGTTGGAAGAGAAGAGAGCAGCATCATTTCCGTCAGGAAAATGTGTGTGATCGCGCTGGCGATCGTCCTCAATGTGATCGGCGGACAGATCGCGCTGCTGTTCCACCTGCCGATCTACCTGGACAGCATGGGTACGATCATGATCGCCATGCTCTACGGACCGGTCTACGGCATGCTTCCGCCCCTGCTCTACGGCCTTGTCATGGGATTTACCCTTGATATTTATTCCCTGTATTTCATGCCTGTCGGCCTCATGCTGGGCCTCATGACAGGTCTTGTCTCCAAATATTTTTCCCTGAAAAAATGGAGAATGATCCCGGGCGCGATGCTGATCACCATCCCCGGCACTATTGTGAGCTCCATCATCACAGCAGTGCTTTTCGGCGGCATCACCTCCTCGGGATCCACAGTGATTGTGCAGGTGCTCAACAAGGCCGGCCTGGGGCTTACTGCCAGTGTCTTCATCGTGCAGATTCTCACAGATTATCTGGACAGACTGCTCTCCCTGGTCATTGTCACCTACCTGCTTCACGTTATCCCTTCCGATTTGTACCGGAGAGAGAACTGATGGACAAGAGAACCGGCTGGATGACGTAAAAGAGCATAGACCTACAGATATAGTAAAGATTTACAGATCTGGAATAGATTTACGGATGTAAAGAGGTTCGGTTTAAGGAAGAAAAATGGACTGGTTCCGTAAAGGGATACTGATCACAGGAGAAAAAAGATTCTATGAAAGTTCTGATCACCGGGACAGCACGCGGGATTGGCCGGGCATGTGCTCTGCGGTATCTGGAAGCGGGGCATGAGGTCATTGGTTTTGATATCAGAGAGGGTTCAATCTCTTCGGACAGGTATAGGCATTATATCGTCGACAT
>DGRU01000175.1:24120-28553 GCA_002390025.1 Lachnospiraceae bacterium UBA4380 | reverse complement strand
CAATAAGGCGCGCTTTGTAAAAAGCATGTAAAAACAAGGGCTGGTTACTTCCCGTACGGATTAATTATACAGGAGGCTTTGACGGCCTCCTGTTTTTTCGATAATTGATATTTGTGATATGACCAGAAAAGTGTTTTTCAAATAATCGCATTCCTCTCACGGCATGATTAAAGATGAGATTTTATTTATTAAAGGAGATGCATTCATAATTAACCTTTCAGCAATTATGATGAGTACGGAGTAAAGATATGATTGTTCCGGATTCACTCACATGATTGTTGGAAGGAGACCAGCCATGAAAACACAAGGATGCACGAAAAAAAGGAACCCCGCAAGATCGTCAGGTATTTGCGGCATCATACGACTGGAAGCGATGCACTTTTCCATGATGCTTGTGATGCTCGTTATTTTAATTTGTGTTTCCGGCAGGAGAGTCTGCGCGGAGAATCAGGAAAGTGTAAAGCTTGTGCCGGAGGACGGAGTCTCGTACAATGAAGAGCGCTGCAGAGATGTTCTGCAGAAGATCTTCGAGGGAAATACAGAAGACCTGTCAATCAGTGTTATATCGGGTGACGAATGTTTCGATATTGCCCGCGAGAGTATTACACTCTATGAGGACGGGGATTTTTTATTTGCTGTCATTGATCCGTCCGGAGGAATGCAGAAAATAGTAGGGACCCGGGCCTATTCCCTGGACGGTGGAAGGGTCTGGCATGTGGGGGATTTTCATGCAAGATCCGGTCTGGGGGACATGTATATCCTGGATCGAAAGATTCTCATGGTTGACGGCATACATGGGGTGGGTTCAACCGGCACATACACCTTTCCGCGGATCTCTTTTGACTATGGAAAAACTTATTCTTTGAACATTGCCTGCGGCAATGTGGAGAAGATTACCGCACTTCCTTTTATTCAACAGGATTACAACGCCTACTGCTACCCCAGGGTGAGAAGCATTGACAGGAAGCAGAATCGGATGGAGATTTCCTACTTTATGAAAAGCTTCCCTGCACACGAAGAAGCAGAAACAGAATTCTACAGGCAGTCAGTCAGTCTGTCGGATTTTGCAGTCCTGGAGGAGACGGATCTTTACGGGCTCAACCCGATTGCAGAATGATAGCAGTGCCTCACATAACACAGGATCTGGCGCTGCCCTGATCCCGGTCCATGTCTCCCTTTACGTATCGGGTGCTGAAGGCCATATTGATTTCCCGCAGTTCCTTTTCACCGCGGATATAGGCGTCGTACATTTCGGCAACTCTGGCGGCACATCCGTCACAGGCCCCCTCCAGGTTGCCCAGCGACTCCTCAACGATCCTGCGGCGCTCGTCTTCGGTTGTATCTTTGATCAGATAGGACATGTTTTCCTCCTTTATTCGGTCATGATCACAATCCCATCGGTATTTGTTTCGATAAAATGAACATGATTTATTTTAATATTGGTAAAATTCGTTCCTTTGACATCACAGATATCCAGTGTAGTAGAATCAATCGTGTTTTTGATCAACGATGAAGTCGACAGATCGCAGTTTTTAAAGGTCAGATTCCTGCCTGTACAGAGCAAAATTGTACAGATTTATGCAGCTTGTTCCCGATCGTCAAACTTGTACGCAAACACCTTCCAGCTGACCGCTACGTTCATAAGGCTTTCCCTCGCAGAAACAACTGTTCTAACAGCCCGAATACCCGCTTCTCAAATACTCAAATACCGTGAACTGCAATAGCAGACGCAGCTGCAGGTCCCGATCGCAGTTTTTTCTATTTTGATTCTGGAATTCTCAAATACTCGATACTTAAATACTCGAAAACGTGATTATAAAAAGATTGTATTATATGCTAAAACTGTGGTCAAGCATCAGGCACAAGGGGCGGAATTTCCCGGAACTTTGCATATTATTTGCATATCATCAGCATATTAAATGTATATATGCTGTAAACTCTAAACGTTATAAACCAAAGCGGACATCAGGATTTTTTCCGCGAGAAGGTAAATGTCTGCAGAAACTGCCTTGCCCGCTCCGTTTTGGGATGATCAAAAAATTCCTCCGGCGGGCCTTCCTCGCAGATGCCTCCGTCGTTGAGGAAGATCACCCGGTCCGCGATGGCCCTGGCAAACTGCATTTCGTGGGTCACGATCAGCATGGTCTTTCCCTGGTTTGCCAGTTCCAGGATCACGTCCAGTACCTCTCGGACCATCTCGGGGTCCAGGGCGGCGGTCACTTCGTCAAAGAGCATGACCTCAGGGTGCATACAGAGTGCGCGGATGATCGCGACTCTCTGTTTCTGACCGCCGGAGAGCTGGCGGGGGAAGCTTTCCGCCTTGCTCTCCAGTCCGATACGGGCCAGGAGTGCCAGGGCTTCTTCCTTTACTTCCTCCCGTCTGCGTTTCTGGACTTTGGTCGGCGCCAGGAGAATGTTGTCCAGAACATTCAGATGCGGGAACAGTTCATAACTCTGGAAGACCATGCCGACCCGCTGCCTGAGTTCCGTTAGGTTTTTGCTGTTTTGTGAGATCCGTTCGCCGTGCAGCAGGATCTCTCCGCCCTGGATGTCCTCCAGGGCGTTCAGACATCGCAGGAAAGTGCTTTTGCCGCAGCCGCTTGGTCCGACGATCACGATCACTTCTCCCTCGTGTACGGTCAGGCTGATCCCGTCCAGGACAGTCAGGTCTGCAAAACGCTTGGTCAGGTGGTCAACGACAAGGAGCGGAGCACCTTTTTTTAATTCAGTCATTTCTTTTTCCGCCACTGGCTCACCTCCATCGTTTTTCCAAAAATCCGGCCAGCAGGCTGATCGGCCAGCAGGCAAAAAAATACAGGGCAAAAACTGTCAGATATACGCCGAAAGCAGCATTGGGGCTGCTCATCCGGTTTGCCTCGATGATCTGCTGTGAGACCTTGAGGACTTCCACCACGCCGATCATCAGCACCAGACTGGTCGTCTTGATCATGCGGGTGATCAGATTCATCGATAGCGGGATCAGACGGCGTACCGTCTGCGGCAGGACAATATAGCGGTAAGTCTGTCCCCCCGAAAGCCCCAGTGCCGCCGCGCTCTCGTACTGGTGCTGCGGGATGCTGATCAGGGCGCCGCGCACCAGGTCGCCCATCTCGGCTGCTCCCCAGAAAGAGAAGACGATCACGGCAGATGCCTCCCCGGAGAGATTCCAGCCGAAAATTCTGGTTGTACCGAAATAGACCAGAAAGAGCAGGACCATCTGGGGCATGATGCGGACGATCTCCAGATAACATCGCATCAGCGCCCGGCTGATGGGATTTTTCCAGGTCATCAACAGGCCCACGACAATGCCGAGAACAATACTGATCACCACGGAGAGAAGGCTGATCCTGAGCGCAACGCCCAGACCTCCCAGGAGGCGCGTCAGGTTTTTGCCTTTAAAGAGGACGTTAAGACCCAAATCCGGCATAGCGCATCCTCCTTTCTATGAAGCTTCCCAGCACGGATACCGGGAGCAGGATCAGGAGATAGAAGACGACCAGCAGGAACAGGCTCTCCGCTGTCTGATAGTAGAGTCCGATCAGGTCCTTTGCCGTAAACATCAGATCCATCAGGCTGATCGCCGAGAAGACGCTGGTCTCCTTGAGCAGGAAGATCACGTTGGCCATGAATGCGGGAAAGCTGATCGTGAGCGCCTGGGGAAAGATGACATAGCGCAGGATCTGCAGCCCGCTCAGTCCCAGGCTGGCAGCGCTTTCCGTCTGCACCCTGTCCACAGCTTCGATGCCGCTTCGGAAGGCCTCCGTCATATAGCTGCCTCCCAGGAAGGCCAGGCCCGCCACTCCGCAGGCATAGGGATTTGTCCGGATCCCGATCTTGGGCAGCCCGTAGTAAATAAAAAAGAGCTGGATGAGAAGAGGCGTATTGCGGCTGATCTCCACATAGACGGAAACGATCTGCCGTGCGACCGGCACCTTGAAATACTGGATCATGGTGCACACCATCCCGATCGCGATCGATGCGAGGATTCCCAGCACGCCGATCTGCAGGGTCAGCACTGCCGCCTTCTGATATAGAGGAAGATATTGATGAATAAAATCCCAATTCACGATATACACCTGTTGTTTCTCCCATGCAGGAGGAGGTCCTCCTTGACAGGGCCAATTTTTTTCTTGACAGGGCGCTTCTCTGGCTAAGCCCGTGGACTTTTTATCGACTAGTAAAAGACATTTGAACGAGAAAATCATATCTCTATTTACCTATTATGTCAATAGGTTTATAAAGGTAAAAAGCTTTCAGAAAGCTTTTGGGATTCAAATTGATGTTCTTTTATTCTGGTTTTCCCGGTTTTACCTGTTTTCCAGATTTGCCTGATTTGCCTGTTTTACCAGTTTTCCACGTTTGACCAGGTTTACCGTTATGGGGTGATCCCGGGCTTCTGGATCCGCAATGTCGCTTTGCTTTTTCTGGCATAG
>DGRU01000175.1:22318-24032 GCA_002390025.1 Lachnospiraceae bacterium UBA4380 | reverse complement strand
TCGCTTTGCTTTTTCTGGCATAGGTGACCCTGGGCTCTCGGAACTGAAATGTCGCTTTGGGTTTTCGGGGCATGGGTGACCCAGGGCTCCGAGAACTGGAATGTCGCTTTGTCTTTTCTCGGGCACGAGTGATTCCAGGCACGGGGAACTAAAATGTCGCTTTGTCCTTTCCCGGACATGGGTGATTACGGGTACTGGGAACTGAAATATCGCTTTGGCTTTTCGGGGCATGGGTGATCCAGAACACCTGATTCAGAAATATCGCTTTACTTTTCCTGGCATAGGTTCCGGCATGGTGCAAAAGGCAAAAAAAGTGCGGGATGACAGCGGCTGCCGGCATCCCGCACCCTAAAAACCATATTTTAAGGGCATATTGATCAGCTGGACTCATTAAGCTGATGCAATATCCCCTCATTTGTGTTTTCAGAAGTTCAATTTAATTGACAGATGTTCGTTTTGATTATCAGATGTTCATTTAAATTTTTAATGTTCATCCGCGTTACAAATGCTTATTTGTATCTCCGGATATTTATATGCATCTAAGCAAATAATCAGGATTTTTCGTAGCTTCTTCCAGTTTATTTCCCAGCTTCTTCCGGATTATTTCCCTGCTTCTTTTTTTGTGTTGTTTGCAAATATAAAGATCAGGATGCTGAATGCCAGGCTGATGAAGGAAGAGTTCATATCAGCGAGGTCAACATGCTTTACAAAATCAAAAATGATACTGCCGGCTCCAAGTATTACAGACAGGAGGGAGAGCACCCACACGGGCATGATCTTTGCGGGATCCTTTGCCGCTGCCCTTTCAAGATATCCATAGAAGATTGTAAAAATGGACCCGGCTGCGATTGCGATGCCGATGATCAGCACTGTGCATGATCCGAAAGTAGAGGGCATCTCAGCGGCAAGTTCCGGATTATTCATTACAACTGCTCCGGCTGCTGTGATGAGAATACTCACGATCAGAGCAAGTGCGCCTACAAGATAATCAAGAATTCCTGCAACATCGAGAAACTGTCTACTGAATGTCATTTCCATTTTTTTATCCTCCGATTTATACGGCTTTTTAGTGATAATATGTATTCAAATTTGTGATAATTCTTAGCTGCTCTTATGTGATATTATTTAACTGTATTGAACTGTACCGGTTTCTGCTGTCCGGCTGTGTATGCCGGCCTGCAGAGGATTGATGTTTTTGTTTTTTGTTTTTCTATGACTGCAGTATAGCAGAGGAAAAGGCACACAAGTGTCACACCGGAGATAGGGGTGACAGCGCGGAAAAATGCATATTTAAGCTTATTAAAAATTCCGCGCGTGATCTCTTGGGAAAGGTTCTTTCTCCTTTTTGTGAAATAAGGAGTATAGGGAAGTTTTTTTTCATATTTTGCGGAGTAAGGAGTAGAGAGATGAGCATTTTGAAATTAAAACCGACCTGCAAGGATTATCTGTGGGGCGGCCACAGACTGGCAGAAGAGTACAACGTGGAGTTTGACGGAGAAGTCCTGGCAGAGGCGTGGGAACTTTCCTGTCATCCGGACGGGCCGTCAATGATCGTAAATGGTCCTTACGCAGGAAAATCTCTGAAGGAATATCTGGACGCAGAGGGTATGGAGGTTCTCGGCACCCACTGCAGAAGATTCCGTGAGTTTCCTATTCTGACAAAATTCATCGACGCCAAGGACAACCTGTCGATCCAGGTCCACCCCAGCAACGG
>DGRU01000175.1:15215-22130 GCA_002390025.1 Lachnospiraceae bacterium UBA4380 | reverse complement strand
GCCCGCAGGATCGAGGAGGATTCGCTTCTCGAGGTGCTCAACGCAGTGCCTGTCAGGAAGGGCGATGTTCTCTTTATCGAGTCCGGAACGCTTCACGCGATCGGCAAGGGAATCCTGATTGCCGAGATCCAGCAGAACTCCAATGTCACTTACCGCGTCTACGACTACGGAAGAGTCGGCAAGGACGGTAAAAAGCGCGATCTTCATATCGAGAAGGCGCTGGCAGTGACAAGCCGTGTTCCGATCATTAAAAGCGGCAGCGAGTACCCGCACGTGGCAGATTGTGACTACTTCACAGTTGACAAGCTGAATCTGGACGGAGTGCTCACCTACAGGATGCAGGGAACCGTGAGCGAGACCTCCTTCCTGAGCATTTTGATCCTGGACGGCGAGGGTGTGATCAGCTGTAAAGGAGAATCCGTTTCCTACCGCAAGGGCGACAGCTTTTTCCTGGCGGCAGGCAGCGGGGACTGGCAGATCGAAGGAAAGTGCGACGCCCTGCTCACGACGATCCGGGAGAAGGCCAGCCCCATTCGTGTGGGTATCACTATAGGAAGCTCCGAGACGCAGATCGGTCTTGTAAATGACCGGAATCAGATCATTGCACAGCGCACTTTCGCAACTGACTCGGAAAAGGCGGCGGAGGCTTTTATTGATGAAGTGGCACAGAGCACACTGGATCTTCTGGAAGAGCAGAATGTTCCTCTGGACCAGTGTATCGGTGTCGGTGTGGGTGTGCCGGGCACGATCGACAGGCGCAGAGGGAAAGTTCTTTATTCCAATAACCTGCGGTGGGACAATGTCGATCTTGTAGAAGTACTCGGAAGGGTCATTCCCTGCCCCGTGCGCATCGCCAACGATGCAGACTGTGCGGCACTCGGTGAGGCCGTAGCGGGAGCCGGCAAGGACTACTCCGATGTTGTCATGTTTACTCTCGGCGGCGGTGTCGGCGGTGGTATCATTCTGAACGGCCAGGTCTTCGAGGGCGGCATCATGGGCGGCAGCGAAGTGGGCCATCAGGTTGTCCGTGCCAACGGCAGACGATGCACCTGCGGGCGACGCGGCTGCCTGGAGGCATATGTATCTGTGCCGGCCCTTATGCGGGCAGCTGAGGAGGCCACCGGCAAAAAGCAGACGCCGGCGGAGATCTTCCGCGGAGCCGCCAAGGGCAATATCGACCTGCAGGAGATCGTGGAGCAGTACGAGGAGATGCTGGGAACCGGCGTCGTCAACATTGTCAACATGTTCCGTCCGCAGCTGATCCTTCTTGGCGGTGCCCTGTCCGAGCACGCGCAGGAGATGACCGGCCCCATCCGGGAAATGATGGAGAGAGACTGCTTCGGCGGACGTCACGGTATGATTCCCGAAATCGCTGTGGCAGAGCTGGGCAGAAGCGCCGGTATGATCGGAGCGGCAAATCTGTAAGGAAAGCTGTCAGGAACAAGAAAGGGAAGGGGGCAGAAGATGAGAAAGATTGCATGCCTTTTTATGGTGCTCTGCCTGACAGTGATGCTGGCAGCCTGCGGAGGAAAAGCAGACGGAAGCGGAAGTGCCCAGACTGCATCCGCAGAAAGGGATCCGAAAACCGGGATTTCTGATGAGTCCGATAATACAGATTCCGAAGATAATACAGATTCTGAAGATAATACAGATTCTGAAGCGGAAGAGTCCTCTGACCTGGCAGATACGGATTCCGAAGCGGAGGGATCCCCTGCAGATCAGGGACAGAAGGGAAAACTACTGTACATGGGACATGCCAGTATTCGGATCACGACACCGGAGGAGAAGGTCATTTACATCGACCCTTATGCGGGGCAGGGATACGAACCTGCTGCTGACCTCATTCTGGTGACCCACGGGCACTATGACCATTACGATTTGGACAAAGTCGCAAACAGGAATCCTGACTGCAGGATCATCACCTGGCAGGAAGCCCTGGCAGACGGCACCCATCAGACTTTTGATCTGGGTTTTGCCTCTGTGGAGGCGGTTGAGGCCGGAAATAATCAATATCACAGTCTGGATGAGTGCGTGGGATACATAGTAACCCTCACAGACGGCACATCCGTCTACGTCACGGGTGATACCTCGGCCACACAGCAGATGTCCACACTTGCGGAAAAGGAGATTGACTACGCATTTTTCTGCTGTGACGGCATCTACAACATGGATCTCGAGGAAGCTGAGCAGTGTGCGGAGCTGGTCGGGGCAAAACACAACATACCCTATCATATGATCAGAGCTGACAGCGGTGCCTTGTTTGACAGAAGCCGCGCGGAGCAGTTTGATGTGCCGAATCTTTTGATCATAGAGGACGGAGAGGAGATCGAACTGGACTGAGACAATCAGGACGTACCTCCGTCTTGGCTTATGGTATCCGGTCCGCAGCCACAAGAGCTCAATAGGCTGAAATGGGACAGGCAGAACCGTCCCTCGTGTCCCACTCAAAGACCCCTGTCCGCAGCACGGGCAGGGGTCTTTTTACAATAGGGATTTAAAAACGACTTAAAATTGTGAGACGATCGAGACAGCACAGAACTTATTTGCACAAGGCGATAAATTTCTGGGCTGACGGCATCAGGAATTTGTCTTTGTGGCGGATGATGTAAAAACTGCGTCTGAAATCCAGGCCTTCGACGTTCACGGTTATGATCTGACCGCTGTCCAGGGCCGGCTGGATCATGCGGCGGGGCAGTACTGCGATCCCCAATCCGGTGATCGCCGCATTGATCAGAGTGCTGGTACTCATGGCTTCCCAGGCTGGGGTGATATGAATTCCTGCCTGCGCGGTGACGTGGTCAAAGACATCTCTAGTGCCGCTCCCTTTCTCACGGAGCAGGAAGCGCTGTTTCTTGAATTCTTCGCGGGATATGGTCTGTCCCTCTTTCCAGCCCTTGTCTGCAGAGCACAGAACGCACAGCTGGTCCTGCATGTAGGCTTCCGCGATGATCCTGGGATCGCGGGGGATGCCTTCGATCAGGGCAAAATCCAGGGCGTTGGTCAGGATTTTATGCTCCAGGGTGTCAGATTGTTCAACAACGACCCGTACATCTATTCCGGGGCAGATCTCTGCGTAGGCTTTTACATAGCCTGGCATAAACTGTGACCCGATGGTAATGCTGGCGCCGACGCGCAGAATTCCTTTGGAATCCCAGTCCCGCAGGCCGGTTTCCATATCTTCAAAAAGGTCAGTGATATGGATGGCATACTGCAGGAAGAGCTTTCCGGAGTCCGTGATCTTCAGCCGCCGGCCGATGCGGTCAAAGAGGCGGACACCGTAATACTGTTCCAGTTCCTTGATGGCCAGGCTGATCGCCGGCTGTGTCATGTGCAGCTGATCGGCTGCCTTTGTAGAATTGTAATCCGACTCACAGACGGCGCGGAATATGATCATGTGACGAAGTGTCATTCTTTTTTCTCCCTTTTCTTTTCTTATACGGTTTCTGCTGGTGTTTTCTGGTTGATTTTCTTCTTTTCCTTATCTTTTTCTGTGTTTTTTTACGGTTTCGTCTTTTCTCCCATGTTTTTTTGCTTTTCTATATATGGAATTACTTATTAATATAATTAAAATATATTATTTTAATTATTAAAAAGCAAGAAGTATAATGGCACCGTTGAAAAATGAAAGTGAAATATGAAATAGGAAATGGAGAAAGAAAAGAGATGGACACTTTGGAAATATTGAGAACCCTGGCTATCATTCTTATAAGCTCGAAATTATTCGGCCTGCTGGCGCGTGATCTGAAGGCTCCGCAGGTTGCCGGAGAGATCATAGCGGGTCTTTTGATCGGACCTTCCCTGTTAAATCTGGTTTCACAAAACGATTTTCTGGCGGGTATGGCCGAGATCGGCGTGATCCTGCTCATGTTCAGCGCGGGACTCGAAACAGATATCGACAAGCTGAAAAAATCCGGACTGAAGGCGGCGATTATCGCGATCTCCGGAGTTACAGTTCCCCTTGTTCTTGGAACCCTTCTGTACATGGGATTCTATGGAGTCTCCGCACCGGGGACAAGCAGCTTTATCCATGCTGTTTTCATCGGGACCATCCTGACAGCCACATCTGTCAGCATAACCGTTCAGGTTCTCAAGGAGCTCGGAAAGGTCTCTACCGAAGTCGGTACGACGATCATGAGTGCCGCAATCATTGATGATGTGATCGGAATTGTGGTGCTCACCGCGGTCCTGGGACTGAGGGATCCGAGCGCGGATCTCGGAGCTGTCTGCATCAAGACGGTTGCGTTTTTTGTCCTGTCGGTCGTTGTCGGAGTGATCATTTTCCATGTCATGAAGATCGTGGATCGCAGATGGCCTCACACCAGGAGAATCCCGATTCTCGGAATGAGCCTGGCCTTTATTCTGGCATATATTGCTGACAGATACTTCGGCGTCGCTGACATTACCGGTGCCTATGTGGCGGGCATCATCCTGAGTTCCCTGGATGATTCCTCCTATATTGACAGGAAGATGGATATCAGCTCTTACATGATTTTCGGACCTGTCTTCTTTGCAAGTGTCGGACTGCAGACAAATCTGCGGACTGTCGATATGACCATTCTGGCCTTCTCCGCCGCGTTTGTAGTGGTCGGACTTCTTGGAAAAGTGATCGGCTGCGGCCTGGTGTCCAAGATGCTCCGATTTGACAATTCGGACAGCCTCAAGATCGGAATCGGTATGATGACCCGCGGAGAGGTAGCCCTGATTGTCGCCCAGAGAGGACTCAAAGCCGGGATCCTGGACAGCAAGTATTTCACAGCTGTCATCCTTCTGATCGTGGTCAGCTCCATCCTGACACCTGTCCTGCTGAAGACGATTTATGCCGCGGATGAAAGACAGAAGACTGCTCTCGAACATTGTGCCACTGTCGGATGACCGGACAGCCGGATATGACGGCCTTGATGAGTACTTAAGAGCACCCGTCTGGAACAATAATCTGAACAATCAATAGGTTGGAACATAGATAACGTTTAGACCAATAAATAATCTGCCGGAAAAGAAAAAGGGGAATTGCCCATGAAAAATCATGGGGGATTCCCCTTTTTTGTTGCGAAGAGACGACTCTGGTGAGACACAGGGGACGGTTTGATGAGTCTTCGGGACGGTTTTGATGGGTCGTAGGGGACGGTTCTTCCTTGACTCATTTTCCCTGGAAAATGAGTCAGTGAGAACCGTCCCCTGAGACTCATTAGGAACGTCCTCGGAAACTCTTTCTTGTGATATAATATTTTATGATTTGTGGTCACACCTTTTGGGATGTGGCCGGTAACGTTTTCACAGGGCGCTCCGGGGTGGGGATTATCATGGATAAAAAAACAGCAGTTCATAAAATACAGCACAATACAGAGAGAACGATCCACACTTTCCAGTTTATCGTTTTCGCAATTTTATGCGGACTTCTGATCGGGGTCATCGGTGTACTTTTTCATGAGTGCATAGACTATGTGACAGAGTTGCGGCTTGCCCACCCGCAGATTTTGCTGCTGCTGCCTTTCGGGGCGGTTCTGATCCTGTTCCTTTACCGCAGGACCGGACGCGGCGCCGAGGGCGGGACCAATCTGATCATCTCGTCGATTCAGAGTGGAGAGACGGTGCCGCTGCGGATGGCACCGCTGATCTTCATCGCGACGACGATTTCTCATCTGGCAGGCGCCTCGGTCGGACGTGAAGGTGCCGCGCTCCAGCTGGGCGGATCGATCGGCCACTATATTGCCTCCGCTTTTCGTTTTTCTGAGAGAGACCGGAAGACTCTGATCATGACCGGCATGTCTGCCGCCTTCTCCGCCATGTTCGGGACGCCCCTTGCGGCGGCGGTTTTTCCCATGGAAGTGGTCAGTGTGGGAATCATGCATTATTCCTCGCTTCTTCCCTGCACGATTGCCTCTTTTGTCGCGTATGGCGTCGCTGTGAAAATGGGCGGATTCTCTCCCTTTTATGAACTTGGAAATATTCCCGCTCTCGGCATCAAAACCGGCATCAGCGTGCTGATTCTTGCCTTGTTCTCAGGCTTTTTGTCATGGATTTTCTGTGCCACCCTGCAGGCAGGAGAGCATATCGCCGAGCATTATCTGAAAAACGGTTATGTGCGCGCCCTGATCCTGGGTTCTGTTCTGCTCCTGTACACATGGCTTTCCCACGGACAGATCTACAACGGCGCAGGCAGCGGATCTATTCCTACCTTTATCGCCGGTGAAGGCCCGAAGATGGCCTTCTTATTCAAAATAGTCTTTACCATCCTGTCCATCTGCGCAGGCTATAAGGGCGGTGAGATCGTCCCGTCCTTCTTTATCGGCGCGGCATTTGGAAGGCTCTTCGGCGCTCTGTCCGGTTTTTCTCCTTCCCTCAGCGCAGCAGTCGGTATGGGCGCTGTTTTCTGCGGAGTTACCAACAGTCCCATCTCATCCTTTATCATCTGCTGCGAGATGTTCGGGTTTGAGGGATCTGCCTACTTCCTCCTCGCCTGTGTGATCAGTTATGTTGTATCCGGCTACTACGGCCTGTACACGAGCCAGAAGATCATTTATTCCAAATTCCGCCTGTCCTATATAGACAAACGGACATTGTGATTCAGTAAGACACTGTGAGACACCGGGGACGGTTCTGAATGTCCCGTTTTGATAAACAGGCTCTGTGATAGTTCTGTGATAGAAGTGACGGTAAAATAAGGCCATCAAAATGATGAGCCGCCGGATGAGTCAGAGAGAACCGTCCCTGTGACACAGAACAGGTTCCCGCGGCTGATCTTCATTCAAAAAGAGAGGTGTTAACGATATGAAAATGAAAAAAATGTTCTGTCTGTTCCTGTCAGTCCTGCTGGTTTTTGTCATGGCGGGCTGCAGCAATGCCAAAACAGATGAAAAAAAGGATACAGAGACAATCGTTTCAGAAACAACAGCCCAAAAGGCCGTGGAAGACGAA
>DGRU01000175.1:0-15067 GCA_002390025.1 Lachnospiraceae bacterium UBA4380 | reverse complement strand
TGGTATGTCGGCTGCATGATCGGCGGAGATCCGATCGAGGACTCCTGGGGCGGCACACTGGAGCAGAAGGAAAATACCCTGCAGGGTACTCTGCTCGCATCAGGCATCCAGGATGATCTTACCGTCACCGTTTCGGAAGACGGTGCGGATGGTATCACTCTTGCTGTTGATGGAGGCGAGACTTATCACTTTACTGCGGATACCGAAATGCAGGATGCCAGTATTATCGTGACCATCAACACAGAGGGCATGGGCAATATCAGCTACGGCGAGGGCGAAGAAAAACCTGAGATCGATACAGAGTATCCTTACCAGTCTGCCCAGATCAATCTTGCGGAGCCGGCAACCTATACCTTCTTCGCTTGGCCCCAGGCAGGCAATGTCTTTGTGAAGTGGACAAAAAACGGCGAAGATTACTCGACAGATGCGCAGATTACAGTGCTTCTGGATGAGAGTGCAGACTTTGTCGCTGTGTATGAAGAGGATCCGGACTGGCAGAACCCGGTCATGAATTTTGTCGGTGAGTACCAGTGTGACAGGGCGCATGCCGTGGTCGAGTGCTCCGGCTATGAAGACGCGTGGATCACGATTGACTGGGCCGGCAGCGCTGCAGAGTATGCACACTGGGACATCTCCGGACGGCTTGATCCCGAAACTCTGACTATCAACTATTTCGGCTGCGCAAAGTCCCATCTCGTCTATGACGAGAACGGCGAAATCGTGAGTCAGGAGCAGGAATACGGGGATGGTACCGGCACTATTGTCTTCAACAAAGACGGAAGCTTTACATGGCACGAGGATCAGTCCGAAACCGGGGATGATCTGGTGTTTGAATGGCTGCCCGCAGAGAATTGATTTTTACCACATGATTCCTTGTGACAATGCCGGCGGATTCGATATTGTCACTTTGGACAAGTAAAATATGTATAGTAGAGAGCCTCTGCCCGGGACTGCATCGATGATTGAAATGCAGACCGGACAGGGGCCCTTTTTTTCATCGAAAAAAGCCGGCGGCTTAATGAAGGTGATCATTCTGTTTCCTCAGCTTGATCCCGGCCTTATACTTTCAGCCCTGCTCCTCAGATTCACTCAGCTTTACCTTCGGCCTGAACAAGGCAGCGTTTGGTATCAGTTTTGACACCGGCCAAGCTTGAATTACAATTTAGCTTATCACCAGCTGAACAGAACGGATGTTCTTGACAAATGGATAATAAACGGTATAATTATTGCTATATGACGGATAAGTTACATTTCTGTATACTTAGCAGCAAATGAAAAAAGCAGTCCGGGACAGTTGTTTTTTCCAACTCTCTGAGGAGGTTATTGATGACGATAGAGGAGATGAAGGAGAGAAAACGGGAACTTGGCTATTCCTATGAGCAGCTGGCAAAGCTTGCTGGAATACCCTGCAGTACGGTTCAGAAGATTTTCGGAGGGACAACACGCAGCCCAAGAAGATCTACGATAAAGTCACTTGAGAAGATCCTGCAGCCGTCCTCTGTTGAAAAAATACACACTGCCATGGAAGACATCAAACCGGACCGCAGAGAAAATTCTTTAGGCAGAGGAAATCCTTTAGATGGAAAACAATTTGGCGGTCCGGAACAGAATCTTATCAGGGAACAGGAAGGTATCTATCAGACCCATTCTGTCAAAAAAGAGAAATACTCGGTCATAGACTATTTCCATTTTTCTCCGGACAGGGGAAGGTGTGAACTGATTGACGGTGTTATTTATGAAATGGCATCGCCAAATGCTCTCCATCAGGGGATGAGCCTGCGGCTTGGATCTCTGCTCCTGCAGTATGTAGATGACCACGGCGGAGAATGCCGCGTCTATACTGCACCCTTCGATGTGATCCCCGATCCGGCAGATAAGTATACGGTAGTGCAGCCGGATGTTATGGTTATCTGTGATCCTGCTAAGCTAAGATCCGGATACTGTGAAGGGGCACCTGATCTGGTGATTGAGATTCTTTCTCCGAGTACCCGGCGCCGGGATCTGATCACAAAACATGCCAAGTATGCAGAAGCGGGAGTCAGGGAATACTGGATTGTAGATATCGATGCACAATCAGTTGTTGTCTATGACTTTGAACATGATGCTCTTCCTGAAATCTGCGGATTCGGTACGCCTCTTTCGGTTGGCATTTGGGGAGGAGATTTTTGCGTGGATTTTTCGGCAATTCTGGCAAAACTGTAGGTTGATCATATATGAGGTGAAGCAGGGACCAACGAAATGAGGTGTGATAATGACGATACATATTCTGGGCGCTGCGGGCTGGATCCCCGGGGTCAACGAGACAAGCTGCATAATGGTGGAAAACAAGGGGACACTGTTTATCCTGGATGCAGGGACAGGACTGTCCAATCTGCGCAAATACAGGGCGGTTCTGGAAAAATATGATACGGTATATTTGCTGCTTTCCCATTATCATCTGGATCACATGATCGGTTTGATCTATGTTGATCCCTTTATTCGAGAGAAGAAGTTTCGGGTCTACGGCCCCGGACGGATGGCGTACCCGGAGACAACAGAGGAGTATCTGCACGCTTTTTTGAGAAAGGAGTTTTTCTCCAGGAGCATCGATACGTTTTCAAGGGATGTGCAGATCCGGGATTTTCCGTCGGAGTCTTTTTTCATCGAAGACACAAAGATCACGGTTGCGGGGCAGACGCACTCGGCTCCGTCCTTTCGGATCACCATAGACGACAGGTTCATTTATGCGACAGATACTGTATTTCAGGCGGAGGCATGGGACGGGATCAGTGCAGACCTGCTCTTTCATGAATGCTGGGAGTATGAGACGTCAGGGCATGACCGGCATACCTCTCTTCAGCAACTGAAAAACGAGCTTCCGCTGACCAGCTTTGGGAAAATCTACCTGATCCACCACAATCCCGACTGGAGTGAAGAGGATTTCCAAAAGATCAGGGAGATGACAGAGGGTACCAATATCGCGCTGGCGGAAGATGGTATGGAGATCAGAATCTGAGCGCAGCCGGCGGTTTTGGCGTGAACTTTATATGTGAACTTTGTACGTGTGATCTTTGTAAACAATTAAGCTATTGAACACGGATAGGATGGAAGATAAAATATTTGTAGACGGCTGAAACCGGGATGAGTGTAATGGTAAAAGAGTGATTGCAGAATTATTCCTGTTTAGACGGAGTCTTTCTAAAACCCATTATTCTAAATCTTCTAAGGATATGATAGTAAGGATATAGATCATAAAAGCGGGAGGGCGGCAATGTATTATACATGTGCAGAAGCTTCAAAAATTTTAAGAAAGCTGAATGAGGACCTGAAAGTGCTGCGGGCCAAGGAAGTGAAGGGATACCGTTTCACTGCGGCAGTGGATGAAGATCTTGAGTCTGCAAGGCCTGTGTACAATTACCTGCAGACACAGGAGGAGCAGTGCCGTATCGAGGCGAAGATCCGCAAGGTCAAGCATGCGATCAACTGCTTCAATATCGGGACCGTGATCCCGGAGTTTAATATGACAGTGGATGAGCTTCTGGTCTATATCCCCCAGCTGAGCGAGAGAAAGCGGAAGCTTACCGAAATGGCCTCTTTCCTTCCCAAAGAAAGGGTCTCGAACGGATACCAGTCGACGAAGATCATCGAGTATACCTATACCAACTATGACCTTGAAAAGGCGGCTGATGATCTGACCAAAGTATCCGATGAACTGGCAAGGGCACAGACCGCACTGGATGTGATCAACAACTCGGGACAGCTGGAGATTAACTTCTGACCCCCTTTCCGACACTGCCGCTCACAGGAGCGGTATTCGAGAGAAAAAAACGCAGCATGAAAGGCCTGCCTTTTATGCCGGGGCTTTCTCCGATGGAAATACTCTTTCCATGATCTCTGTAGCATCAAATTTTTAAAAATCTTTCCGAGGTTACAGTTCCGGTGTCTGTTTAGCGTACACGGCTGTGTCAAGGATTATTTATTGATGTCAGTGTTTATTGTTTAAAGTTTCATCAATGCGTGATCGGAAAATCAGCAAGATGCAGCAGGATCAGAAAACCTGCCGGCTGGCCGGTTGCGGCGGAGGTTTGGTTACAGGCCGCTTTTCAACATAAGGTAAAAATTTTTCAACATGAAGTAACAGATATAGATAGGAACAATCGAGGTGGATGATGTTTGAGAACTTTTTAGCAGAACGTATGGGCAGGCTTCATACAGAATCTGCCTTTCAGATCCTGGCAGAGGCCAACGCGCTGGAGGCGCAGGGGCGCAGTGTGATCCACTGTGAGATCGGCCAGCCTGACTTTGCTACTCCGGACCACATCATTGAGGCGGCTTATGAAGCCATGAAGGCCGGTTATACAGGCTACAGTCCTTCTCCGGGCTATCCGGACGTCCGTGCTGCGATTGCCAGGGAAGCAGGAGAGCGGAAAGGACTGAATCTGTCACCGGATAATATCATTATTGTACCGGGCGGCAAACCGATCATGTTTTTTACAATGCTGCTGCTGGTATCGCCGGGTGATGAGGTTCTGTATCCCAACCCGGGCTTTCCGATTTATGAATCCTGCATCCGCTTTGCCGGCGGAAAGCCGGTCCCGGTCCCTCTTCTTGATAAAAATGATTTCCGGATCGACCTGGATCATTTCCGGGCAAGTATCACGCCCAAAACGAAACTGGTTATCATCAACAATCCCGGGAATCCCACGGGAGGACTGATGACGCGCAGGGATATCGAAGAGCTGGCCTCGGTTCTGCGGGACAGACCCGATATAATGATTCTGTCGGATGAAATCTATGATCGGCTGGTATTCGGGGAAAAGCCTTATTCCATAGCTGCAGTCCCGGGTTTTCAGGACCGGACCATTATCCTGGACGGCTTTTCCAAGGCTTATGCCATGACCGGCTGGCGGATCGGATACGGAATCATGCACCCGGAACTTGCAAAGGGCATCGAACTGTTGATGGTCAATTCCAATTCCTGTACAGCCTCGTTTACACAGAGGGCAGCGCTTGCTGCTGTAACCGGACCTCAGGAAGACGTGAGCAGGATGCGGGATGCTTTCCGGGAAAGACGGGACTGGGTGGTCCCGGCTCTTAATGAGATTCCGGGAATCACCTGCCGCACACCCGGCGGTGCCTTTTATGCCTTCCCCAATATAGAGTCCTTCGGAATCGACAGCCACACCTTCTGTACCAGGCTTCTGCGCGAGGCGGGCGTTGCCGCTGCCTGGGGAACATCCTTCGGATCTTACGGCGAAGGACATTTCCGCCTTTCCTTTGCGAATTCTCTGGAGAATCTGAAGATTGCAGTCGACAGAATCGCCGGATTTGCTGCCGGACTCAGCTGAGAAGAAGCAGGAGATGAAGCTGGGAAGCGCATCCTCGCGGAGCGTTTATTCTTCATCGCGGGATTGTACCCACGATGAAGTGAGTTTCTCTTTTGCGCGTGTATCCCATTTCTGAAGACACGGGAATTACGCGATGAAGAATAAATCAATTAAAATAAAAGCAATTCAGACAACGGAGGATTACAAAAATGACATTTCAGGAAATGCTTGAGAAGAGAGAAAGCTGCAGGGCCTATTCTAACCGCCCGGTATCGAGAGAAGACCTCATGAAACTTGTAGAGGCAGGGCGCCTTTCCCCCAGCGGATGCAATGCACAGCCCTGGAAGTTTATTGTCGTTGATGAGCCTGAGGCCAGAGATAAACTCTGCGATGCCCTGGTGGTGGAAGACGGCGCGACAGGAGTTCCCTTCCGCAAGCAGGTTCCGGCCTACATCATTCTCGTGGAGCAGCCTGCAAAGGTTATGCAGTTTGTGAAGGCTCATTACGGAGATACGCAGAGATTTGCGCAGGGCGATATCGGCATGGCAGCTATGAATATGTGCTATCAGGCGCTGGAGCTGGGACTTTCCACCTGTATTCTCGGCCTGAATGACCAGAAGAAGATGGAAGAGTATTTTGGAATCCCCGAGGGCAGTGAGGTCCGCATTGTCCTCGCAGTGGGATACAGCGCTGAGGAAAAGGCTCCCCGCAGGAAGATCCGCAAGACTACCGAAGAAATCTGCAGCTTCAACCACTGGTGAAACAGCCAGCACAACGGAGATGATGTTTTACAGTGTCAATTTCGATCTGGTTTGGATGAAATTAATGCTTGATTATCGAAATATAGTAAATTATAATACGCTGGTTTGATGCTTTTGAATGCATCAAACCAGTTGTTTTTTATTTCTTGTGCGGCAGACAGAAAATTGCCGTATTCGATGAAAGAGGTACCAATTATGGCAAAGACAGAAATTGATGTCAATCAGCTTCCTGCTGGTCTGACTAAAAAAGACAGCATTGCTTGCAGTATTGAGCGGAGGAACGATCGGAGCCGGTATTATCGGCACGATTCTCGCAGTCTTCGGAGCTCGCAAGATTGATACTCTGTGGGATGCCTATCAGGCAAGAAGATAATTGATTCCTGATCAAAGTGAGAGCCCCTGTCAGGCGCTGCGTCGATTGGAACGCAGCCCGGACAGGGGCTCTGTTTTATTTTTTCTCGCAAGGCCTGTCATCACGAAGGACTCGGGGGTGAGCCCTGGATAGAGCACGCTGTTCGCTGTGCTCTTTGCCTGTTCTGCTTTGGACCGGTCATACTTTGGATCCTCTTATCTGCCGGCTTCCTTCCTGACGTTGTTCGTAATAATCAGTACCAGGATACTGAAGGCAAGACCTAAGAATGCATATCCCATATCAGCGATTGCAGTATGATGAACAAGGTCAGAAATGATATTACCGGCTTCCAGCACCACAGACAGGATGGAGAGTACCCACACGGGCATGATCTTTGCAGGGTCCCTGGCTGCAGCCCTCTCAAGATATCCATAAAGGATTGTGAAAACCGCTCCTGCTGCCACTGCGATGCCGAGGACCAGGACTGAGAACCTTCCGAAATCTGAAGGAATCTCCTTTGCAAGGGCCGGATGCATATAAACATAAACGCCTGCTGCAGAGATCAAAACACTGATGATCAGAGCAAGTGTGCCCAAGATATAATCCAGAAATCCTGCAGCATTGAGAAATTTTCTACTGAATGACATTTCCATTTTTTTAGCCTCCGATATATGAACTCTATTAATTCTCGATGTTCTCCAGATCATCTGCATTCATAGAGAAATCTGTAGTCATAGAGCTTTGATGTACTGTATCAGGCTTTTTTACGCCCGACAGGGTTTTGTTTATTCTATGCCTGCAGTATAGCAGATACAACGGCACACAAATGTCACACCAGGGCTGGAAGCCTGGAGGATTCGGTAGAATCAATGTTTTTGACGTACTGATAATAAGCGTTATAATTAAAGCTAAAGAATAGACATATTCTACTGATCCAAACGGAACGACATGGATTCAAGAGGAGAAGCCGGGGTGAACGAAAAGAGAAGAAACAACTTTACTACAGTAATGTCAATCATTATAGGGATTCTGCTGATTTTAATTTTGATCACGTCAGCTTTATTGATTGTTCGGCCTTTGATCAGTGATCGCTATCAGGAACGCCTGGTGGAGAAGAATCTTGCACTCGGCAACAGATATCTTTCCGAGATGGAGTACGAAAAGGCAGTCACATCCTTTTCGAAAGTTGTCCGTATTGACGATAAGAACACTGAAGCCCATATTGGGTTGGGCTATGCATACAGCGGCCTTGGCAGGTGGGTGGAAGCGGCAGACAGCTATGATAATGCTGTTCAGACAGTAGTCGAAAGAGTCTTTGTAGACCATCCGGAAAGAAAGGAAAACGCGGAAACGGCTATTCGCGACGAAGTCATGAAAAAGGCCGGGCTGGATGACAGCGGTCATGAGTACATGAAGGGGGAAGAACTGGCAGCGATCGACGTCATTGTAGATTATGTGGGCGGCCCCGGGACAGCAGAAAAGGTTACAGAACCTGCCGGCAGATACGAGAATCCTACGCCTGAATTGATCTTGGATATGGTTGTAAAGCGAAACGATGCGACAAAAAAGGCGGTCGACGAGATTAGGGGAAATGGCGGGGATCTGTCTCCTTATCAGGATTTCATAGACTGGTATGAACAGAGCACACCCAATGAAAATGCGGCCGCAGAAGACAATGAAGCCGCAACAGACACTGAGGCCGCAGAGGAGGCTGATGCTGCATCTTCCGGTGAAACAGCCGAGAGCAATGAGGAGCTGGAACTGCTCCGTCCTTTTCTGGGGAGTGGATGGAGTTCTGCTTCGATGGATGTTGATCAGGACGGAAATCCCACACCCTATATTTCTGCAGTGATTTATGAGACATATATTGAGAAGCATTATTCATCCGGGGAAGTTTACAGAGATGAGATATCTTCAGTAGAAAAAGATGCCGAAGGCATAATGATCAAAATGGCAGACGGCCAGGCATATTTTGCGCCCGAGGATTCTCTCGATACATTGTGGCGTTATTTTGACTGGGAGCGCAGAGCAGACAATATGTCCGGATCTGACTCTTTATATCGAAGCGTTCAAAACACAGACCCCGACTGGGAAGATCAACTGGATGTTATCAAAGAGAATTACGTCCTTTGGGATGTCTCGGAGAATGATTATAGTTACGTTACATGTAACTATGCAGTTACAGACTTGGATCATAATAATCGGCTGGAGATAATATCTACTGCTTCCGGCGGTACCGGCAATTACACATTTTTCAAAGTGCATGAAGTGAATCGGTCCAAAGATGGATTAGAGTTAGTATTTGATAATTTCCAGAACGATCGAGGACAATTACCGGATTTTGGGTTCACTACTGAAGCGGTCACATATAAAAACGGAGACAGGTATGTTTATATTCTATGGGACGGCTTAAGAAACGGATGGGAATATTACTATTATAGTAAGATGTCTCTCGAAAAAGCAGAAAAAACTATCGCTCTCAAAATGACAAGTTATTATTCCTGTCACAGAGATATAAATGGAAACGAGACTTATAGCTATTTTGATTATAATGACAATGAAATATCCGAAGATCAATATCATGCTTCTGAGGATCTGCTGTTCAGAGACATGGAGAAAGGCGTGACGAGTATTGCCTGGTTTGAGGCTGTAGAAAATAAATCTGATTTATTGAAACGATTAGGAGAATCCTGGAAAGGTTTCAAATATACTCCTGAATAAGGAAACAAATATGATTTGACGAAAGAAAATCACAAGAAGGGACGGCTATGAAGCTCATTGACCACAATGAGTAATTCAGAACCGTCCCTTCTTATGACTTATTATTTATCATTACTGCAGTGTGTAAGTTACAGTGACATTGGCTGTGATTTCTGCCTGTCCGGGCAGGATGTTTGCAGACGAGACGCTGTCCTCTGCGGCTTCCATGCCGCTGGCGGCGTATACTTTTTCACTGTTGTTTGCGTAGGTCATATCCTGATAGCCTTCTACGATTGTCTTGACATCACCCAGGTTCCTTCCGGCAGCTTCTGCCAGGACTTTTGCCTTTGACTCAGCAGCTGCGACTGCATTCTTTAAAGCTTCCGCATACAGGGATTCGTACTGAGTGCAGCTGTAGGAAATGCCGTTGAACTCATTTGCGCCTGCTTCGGTGCAGGCTGTGATCAGTTTGCCGGCATCATCGATGGGGACGTTTTTGACAGACAGGCTGCTGAAGGCGCTGTAGCCTATCACGTTGGTTCCGTCTCCTGTGTTCCAGTCATACTGGGGGCTGACATCATACATGGATGTCTGGATGTCTTTCTCCTGGATTTCGTTCTGTGTCAGTACTTTGACGACAGCATCGACATTTTTGCTGTTTTCCTTCTGGGCTTTTTCAGCCGTTTCGGCCTGTGTTCTGATTCCAAAGTGCAGTTCCGCCCGGTCTGGTATGGCCCGGGTGCTTCCTTTTGCGGATACAGTCACCGTATCCTGAGAGGAGACAGCTGCGGCTGCAGAGGCTGTTTCCTGGGCCTGCGCAACAGTGGTTGTGATGCTGCTCTTGTCAGAAGGATTTGCTGCTGATGCACATCCGGTAATTGACAGTATAGAGGTACATACGATCGCAGCAAGGAGTGCAGGAAAAACCTTTGACCGGCTGGTGAAAATTCTCTTCATAATGATCTCCTTTTCGGTAAGATTAGTATTTAAAAATCGAAAGAAACAATATATCATTCGTATATACTAAAAGACGCGAAACGATGTACTTTGTTACAGCGTGATTCCCTTTGTTTCAATAAGTTTTTCATTCATGAGAAATAAGCGGCGGAGACGGCTTATTTACTACTTGATCGTGACAGATGAATCCATTCAGGAAGGCAGGATAGAGCATATGGCAAAACTATATTTCAGATACGGGGCGATGGGCTCTTCGAAAACAGCGAATGCCCTGATGGTCAGATACAATTATGTTGAGAAAGGGCAGACGCCTGTTCTGCTGAAACCGCGCACCGATACGAGAGACGGAGAGAGAGTCATCAGCTCCCGGATCGGTCTGAAAGAAGAGTGCGGTTTTGTCGATGAGTTCCTGGCAGAGATGAAGACTGCTGGAAGCAGTGTGCAAAAAGACCTGGAAGAGAAAAAGCTTGCTGCAGTCATTGTTGATGAAGCACAGTTTCTGACAGCGGAAGAGGTCGATCTGCTCTCTGACATTGTGGATTTCTACGAGATACCTGTCTTGTGTTATGGGCTCCGCACTGACTTTACCAGCCATTTGTTTGAGGGCTCCCGGAGGCTCATGGAGATTGCGGATAAAATCGAGGAGGTCCCCACTGTCTGCTGGTGCGGGAGGCGTGCCCACTACAATACGAGGATCAAGGACGGGAAGATTGTCCGGACGGGTGAACAGATCATGATCGGCGGCAACGAGTCCTATGTTTCCCTTTGCAGAAAGCATTTTAAGGAAGGGAGAATCACAAAATGAGCGGATATATTGAAGGTCTGCGAAAAATTGTCGGGCACCGGACGCTAATCCACTGTGCTGCAAGTATCATCTGTGTGAATGACAAGGGACAGCTCCTGCTTGGCAAACGGACGGACAATCACCTCTGGGGATATTCCGGCGGGGCTGTGGAAATCGATGAGCGCGTGGAGGACTGCGCCAGGCGCGAGCTCTTTGAGGAGATGAGGCTCACTGCCGGCAAACTTGAACTGTTCTATATTAATTCGGGGCCGGAGACTCACTATGTCTACCCCAACGGGGATGAGGTCTCTAACATTGAGATCATCTATCTGTGCAGGGATTACAGCGGACAACCGTATCCGCAGGAAGAAGAGATCGAAGAGATCCGCTATTTCTCCCCGGAGGAGATCAGGCTCGAAGAAATATCACCGCCTATCCGACCGGTGTTTGAGAAGTACCTGCAAATGGTGAAGGAACAGCATGAATCAAACCGTCATCAAGACCGTTTCTCTAAGATACTAGTGTGACAGTACTGTGATAAATCCTTTGTTAGAATGACACCGTAAAACAAAAAAGCAGTGCAGACGCTGAGAGGCAGAAGCAGAAATACTCAGGTAAAATCTTATATCTCTCAGGCGGATGCCGGCAATAGATGACAAAGGAGATTATTATCATGAAAAAACTTATTATTTGTGTAATGCTGATAGTTACAGTGGTATGTTTTGCAGGATGCGGCTCTGCCATAAAGGTCGAATCTTTTAAATCCAAATACTACGATACAGAGGAGTATCAGGCTGCTGTTGACGAGGTTATGAGCTATTTCACCGGCTTCGAAGGCTGTGAGATGTCTGAGATTCGTTACGCCGGAGATGAAGCCGTCAAAGCAGAAGCGGAGACCCGCGGAATGGATTGCGATCATGTTATGGTTCTGAAATGTACCTTTACCACAGACGGCGAGAATCATGAAAATGGTCTGGAGCCGGATTATACATACGAGGATTACGGTTGGATACTGACCCGCGAATTTAAAGATGGCATGTGGACCGTCGAGGACCACGGATATTGCTGATCAGGCCGGATATCCGATAAATGTATATCCGATAAATAATTGATCTACACATACAAAAAGGGGAATGCTGCAGTTTGCGGCATTCCCCTTTTGAGATGCTTAAAAACTATCTTCAGCGCGTCTGTGTGCAGCCGTCGGTTTACCGAATGAATTTTCATTTTACTTCAGACCCTGCTATAATGAGTTGGATTCCATCTTTTTTCTAGTTCATTTTTGCAGAAGAGGATTGTTATGAGAAAAAATGTAATTGCGCTGGTGTTATCTGTTGTGATGACTTTTGGCAGTATTGGTGCTGTACCCGTTCTGGCGTCAGAGCCGATTGATCAGGAGGCAGTGACCGTACAGACTGGGGCGGGAGAAGAGGCTGTCGAGGATCCGGTCGACGATGCTGACGTAGAATCGAACGAACCTGTTGAAGAAACGACAGAAGGAACTGACGAAGAGTCAGAGGAGACCGTGCCCGAAGAGACAGGTGATAAACAGGAAGAAGCAGGTCAGGAGGCTGTGGAGCCGGAAGCTGAAGAGCCTGCTGAAAGCGGATCGGAAGAAAACGTTGAAGAATCCGAAGAGGAAGCTTCCGATGAAGCGGCCTCCAAAGAGGGGGAGAAATCTTCTGAAGAGCTGAACGACGATGCTGACCAGGCTGCGGAAAACAGCACTGAGACAGAGACGGAGAGCGAATCTCAGAAGCCGGTCTTCAGGGGGACTGTTACGACCACTTTGCCCGGAGAAGGAAACATTCTAGGCGATACAGAGGGCAAATCTCCTGAAGAATTGTTTTCTGATTATGTCGATCAGAGTTTTGAGGGGCAGCCCTCTTCCGGAAGAAGGAAAGCCAGGAAAAGCGCTTCTTCCATTTTGTCGGGAAAAGACAAGGCTGTTTATGATTATATTGCAGGGCAGATCCTTCTGATTGCAGCAGGCGAGCGTGCTTCTACAACTTTTGATATCACACCTGAGATCATGGGCCTGGAGCAGACTGCATGGACTGCGGATGAGCTGGGGGTCAGTTCTATTTTCGTAGATTACGAAGACGGGACCTACGACTTTTCGGAGGAGGCTTTGGAAGCTGTTTCTGAGAAAGTCGCAATTGATTACTGGAAGATTAACGATGTTCTTCTGGCCGACCACCCCTATGAACTTTACTGGTACGACAAAACAGAAGGATGGAATATTCCAGATGGCTTCGGAATATCGGCATATTATGAAGAGGAAATTGACGATTATATAATCTGTGTAACCGGTCAACTGTCAATAATGTTTACTGTGGCACAGGAATTTGCCGCAGGAGAATATGAGGTAGATACATCCATCGGTCAGTCCGTCCAGGCTTCTGTTGCCAATGCGAAGGCAATCGTTTCCAAATACAGCAGATCTTCCAATGAAGACAAACTGCGTGGTTATTTGGAGGAGATTTGTGGCCTTGCCTCATATAATGACGGGGCCGCAGAGGGTGATGTCAGCTATGGAAATCCCTGGCAGATGATCTGGGTCTTTGACGGGGATCCTGAATCTGATGTGGTCTGCGAAGGCTATTCAAAAGCATTTAAATATCTCTGTGACCAGTCCTCTTTCAAGAATGATATCAGCTGCATCCTGGTGACCGGCGTCATGAGCGGCGGCAAAGGCGCTGGAAATCATATGTGGAATATTGTCAACATGGAAGATGGAAAAAACTATCTTGTGGATGTGACGAACTGCGATGACGGAACAATCGGCTACCCGGATGAACTGTTCCTCGTTGGAACAGAGGAAACAAGGACAGATGAAAGCGGCAGAGAGGGGTATTATTTCCCTGAAGTTGGAATTACCTATTATTATGACAATGGTACTGTGGGGTTGTTCAGTGACGCTGATCTGGTGCTCTGCGAAAATAATTACGTTCCCCACGCAGTGCATGAATGGGAGACAGAGTATACAGTAGACAAAGAAGCAACCTGTATTGAAGAGGGCGTCGAGTCCATCCACTGCTCTGTCTGTGGAGCGGTTCAGGAAGGCTCTGGAAGGGCGATTCCCAAGACAGCTCATAGCTACGGGGACTGGACGACTACCAAAGAGGCCACCTGCACAGAGTCGGGCAGCAGAGAAAAAGTCTGCACAGTCTGCGGAGACAAGGTGACGGAGACCATTGCTGCGACAGGCCACCAGTGGAAGACAGCCTACACGGTAGATAAGGAAGCAACCTGCAAGGAGGAAGGAACCGAGTCTATCCATTGCTCCGTTTGCGATGAGATCCAGGAGGGCTCTGAAAGAGCAATTCCCAAGGCAAGCCATAGCTATGGAGACTGGACAACTGCCAAAGAGCCCACCTGCACTGAAGCCGGCAGCAAAGAAAAAGTCTGCACAGCCTGCGGAGACAAGGTGACCGAGGCTATTGCAGCAACCGGCCACAAATGGGAGACAGACTATACAGTAGATAAAGAAGCTACATGCAAAGAGGAGGGCACCGAGTCTATTCACTGCTCTGTCTGTGGCGCAGTTAAGGAAGGCTCTGAAAGGGCAATTTCCAGGACATCTCACCACTATGGAGAGTGGACGACTACCAAGGAAGCTACCTGCACAGAGGCCGGCAGAAGGGAGAAGGTCTGCACAGCCTGCGGAGATAAGGTGACGGAAGCCATTCCCGCGGCGCATCAGTGGGAAGATATATATACTGTCGACAAACAACCCACAGAAACAGAAGAGGGATCTGAATCCATCCACTGTGCTGTTTGCGATGCAATTAAGGAAGGTTCCGAAAGGGCAATTCCCAAGACTACTCACCATTATGGAGAGTGGACTATCACAAAGGATCCCACCTGCACTGAAGATGGAATCAGAGAAAAGGTCTGTGCAGACTGCGGAGACAAGGTGACCGAAGCCATCGCCGCAACGGGCCATAAGTGGAAGTCAGACTACACGGTGGATAAGGAAGCTACCTGCAAAGAGGAAGGCACCGAATCCATCCACTGTGCTGTTTGCGATGCAGTTCAAGAAGGCTCTGAAAGAGCAATTCACAAGACTGCACACAAATATGGAGACTGGACAACTGCCAAAGAGCCCACCTGCACAGAGGCCGGCAGTAAGGAGAAGGTCTGCACAGTCTGCGGAGACAAGGTGACGGAGGCTATTTCGGTAACGGACCACAAGTGGGAGACA
>DGRU01000039.1:4556-5652 GCA_002390025.1 Lachnospiraceae bacterium UBA4380 | reverse complement strand
CGAAGGAGATGATGCAGCCGGCCTTTTTGGCGATCTTCATGGCAGCCTTGGTAGCCTTCTCAACTTCATCATCAGTCATGGAAAGTGTGCCCAGGTGGAAAATCTTCGCACCTTCGATCAGGTCTGCGTGCTCTTCCACTTCATCCTTTGTCAGCATGATGTCTGCGCCGGGTTTGCGATAGAAGGAAAAGTCTCTGTCGCCGTTGGGAAGCTTCTCAACGAAAGCCAGAGTCGTATGGACATCATTGTCCATTTCAAGACCGGCCATATCAATGCCTTCTCCGCCTGCGCGCTCTTTGAGCATGCGGCCGAACATGTCATTGCCAACTTTGCCGATAAAAGCAGTCTTGCATCCTGCCTTAGAGAGCATTGCAAGGACGTTGCAGGGAGCTCCGCCGGGATTTGCCTCAAAAACATTGTTGCCCTGATCACTTATGCCGTACTGGACAAAATCGATCAGCAGTTCACCCAATGCAGTAACATCATACTTTTTTTCAATACCCATTATTTTTCCGCCTTTCTGCGTGTTGAGAAGGAGCTGCAAGGCATGATGGTCCATTGATGATTCATTGATTTTCCATTCATTTACCGTCTGCAGCTGCTGTTTGATTTGCTCCTCTTTCTTTCTGCTCACAGAACCGGATGCTCCCGGTTCTTCCCCTGTCTGCCATTATACAACAAACCGGTTCAACATTGAACCGGTTTGATGAAAAATGACAAAATTGCCTTTATTTCCGTATTTTCTTTTGTGCATATTTGAAGCGTGACAAGCCAACACAGACCACTGATTCCTATTCCCTTCACTATGAATGTGTTTTAAGAAGGACGTTTAGGGGGGCAGGGTGCTTGTATTTGCGGTGCATGATATGCGGCTATTCTGGTTTGCTCAGTTTTTGAAACTGTGTACGGGTGCCGGTATCCTGCCGCGGCGGTTGACGAACTCGTCACAGCCGAATTTGTTGACGGGGATGATGGGGGCATAGCCGAGAAGGCCGCCGAAGTCGACCATTTCGCCGACTCCCTTGCCGATCACGGGGATCAGGCGGACGGCTGTGGTCTTCTGGTTGATCATGCCGATGGCCATTTCGTCGGCGAT
>DGRU01000039.1:0-4442 GCA_002390025.1 Lachnospiraceae bacterium UBA4380 | reverse complement strand
ACGGAGCAGACGCAGGTCATGGCTTCGAGTTTCTCGAGGGTGAGGGCGCCGACCTGTGCGGCGTGGATCATGCCTCTGTCCTCACTGACAGGAATGAAGGCTCCGGAGAGGCCGCCGACATAGGAGGATGCCATGACGCCGCCCTTTTTGACCTGGTCGTTGAGCAGGGCGAGGGCTGCAGTGGTTCCGGGTGCGCCAGCGCACTCAAGGCCCATCTCGCAGAGGATATCCGCGACACTGTCGCCGACTGCGGGTGTGGGAGCCAGGGACAGGTCGATGATGCCGAAGGGGACGCCGAGCCTGCGGGATGCCTCGCGGGCGACGAGCTGTCCGACACGGGTGACCTTGAAGGCGGTCTTTTTGACAGTCTCGCAGAGGACTTCGAAGTCCTCTCCGTGGACTTTTTCAAGGGCGCGTTTTACGACGCCGGGGCCGCTGACACCGATGTTGAGGATGCGGTCTGCCTCTGTGACGCCGTGGAAGGCACCTGCCATGAAGGGGTTGTCATCGGGTGCGTTGCAGAAGACGACGAGTTTGGCGCAGCCGAAGGAATCGCGGTCAGCGGTGCGCTCGGCTGTCCTCTTGATGACGCCGCCCATGAGGCGGACGGCATCCATGTCGATGCCGGTCTTGGTGGAGCCCACGTTGACGCTGGAGCACACGACATCGGTCTGAGCCAGGGCATCCGGTATGGACTCGATCAGCATGCGGTCGGCAGGGGTCATTCCCTTGGAGACCAGGGCGGAATAGCCGCCCAGGAAATTGACGCCGACCTCTTTGGCCGCGCGGTCAAGGGTCTTGGCCAGCAGGACAAAGTCATCACTGCAGCGGCAGGCACCGCCGCCGACGATGGCAATGGGCGTGATAGAGATGCGCTTATTTACAATCGGAATCCCGTATTCTCTTGTGATCTCCTCACCGGTCCTGACCAGGTTGCAGGCGCTTGTAGTAATCTTGTCATATATTTTTGTGCGAAGGCGGCCGAGATCGGAATCCACACAGTCCAGGAGGCTGATGCCCATGGTGATCGTGCGGACGTCGAGATTCTCGCGGTCGATCATGGCATTGGTTTCGGCTACTTCAGAAAAATTGATCATAATGCTCCTCCGAAAAACTTGCTGATCTATCATGCCGGAGTGCTGTGGTGCGTCGGCATTCAGAAGAGTTTTCACGCAAACGAAAACTATGAGGGATCAGGCGGTTTGTGCTGTCCGGCAGCACAAATGCAGGTATAGTCAAAAAACGATCGAGAGTATTTGCTCTTGCCTGCGGTCAGATCCTGTGCATGAGGTCAAAGATTTCTTCTTTCTGGCAGCGGATCTGTACGCCGATCTTTTCCTCGCCGATTTTGGCGAGCTCGTCCGCGATGACGCCGAAGGGCTTCTCGGGCTCTGTGACATCGATGATCATCATCATGTTGAAATAGCCTTCCACGATGGTCTGGGAGATGTCAAGGATATTGATCCTGTTCTCCGCAAGGTATGTGCAGACGCCTGCGATGATGCCGATGGTATCTTTTCCTACAACAGTGATGATAGCTCTTTTCATTTTTTTAATCCTTTTAAAAACTGTGCTGTTGGTTCGTTTTCAGAATTTGATCAGTGCGGAAGGAGCACTGTAATCTTTTAAACTACGCTGTTGATTCGTTTTCAGAATTCAATCAGTGCGGAGGGAGCACTGTAAGCCTTTAAAAAATGTACTGTTGATTCGTTTTCAGAATTCGATCAGTGCAGAGGGAGCACTGTAAGCCTTTAAAAAATGTGCTGTTGATTCGTTTTCAAAACTCAATCAGTGCGGAGGGAGCACTGCGTTTTGCGACACTGATGGGCAGTTCTTCAGGGCGGTAATCTGTGTCGGAAAACATGATCTCCACGCGCACGGTCTCGAAAGCGAGCTCGGGCAGGTTGTTTTCCTGACTGAGATGGCCCAGGAAGATGCCTTTGAGGTGGTTGTTGAGGACCTTGCTCAGGAGCTGGCCGCTGCTGGCATTGGAAAGGTGGCCCCGCTCTCCCAGTATGCGCTGTTTGAGGCGGTAGGGATAGCTGCCGACCTGCAGCATGTTGATGTCGTGATTGGATTCCAGCAGCAGGATATCCGAGTCCTTGAGGCATTCCCTGGTGTAATCGGTATAGCAGCCAAGGTCTGTGCAGACGCAGGCTTTTTTTGTACCCTCGTAGATGCGGTAGCCGACGGGGTCGGCAGCATCGTGGGAGATGTGCATGGGATCGATGGTGAGGTCGCCGACCTTTACCGGCTCGTCCGCGCGGACACAAATGAATCTGGCGGGATCGATGTCCTGAAATTTGGGCATCTTTCTGATCGCGTCGATGGTTCCTCTTGTCGCATAGATGGGCATGTCGGAATGTTTGGCGATGACGGGAAGGCCTGTGATATGGTCTGTGTGTTCATGGGTCAGGAAGATTCCGTCGATGTCTCTCATATCCAGTTCGATTTCCCTGAGGGCATCTGCGGTCCTTTTTCTGCTGATGCCCACGTCCATGAGGAGATGGGTGTTGGCAGATCCTACATAGATACAATTGCCGCTGCTTCCGCTGGCAATACTTTCAAATCGCATAGATTCTTTATTCTCTTTCTGTTACTTTTCTTTTTTGGTGATGCCATAGGCAAGAAGTGCGCCGTCCACCTGGGCGCAGGCATTTTCAATGGTCCCGCTGTTGTCGATGACGACGTCGGCGTTTTCCCGGAAGGTCTGTTCGGAGAGCTGGCTGCGGAGGATGCTGTCGATCTTCTCGTCGCTGTAGCCGCGGGAAGCCTTGAGGCGCCTGCGGCGCTCATTTTCATCACAGTAGATATACCACATGGCATCGACGTCTCTGCCGTATCCGCACTCGATGAGGAGGGCGGCTTCAACGACAAAAAAGTCGAGCTTTCCGAGTTCTTTTTCTATGGCGAACGTAGACAGTATATACTGTTTTACCGCGGGATGCACGAGGTTATTGACTTTTTTTAAGAGGGAAGGTTCGGAGAAGATCCTGCGTGCCATCTCGGGATTGTTGATCCTGCCGTCTTCGAGTGTGATGGGGGCAGGGGTCTCTCCTTTCTCGGGATCGGCTGCCGGGTACTCTTCGAGAAGGCGGATCAGGGGCTCGTAGATGGCGCCGCCGGGTGCCTCGAGGGTGCGGGCCGCTTCATCCGCAAGGAGTATGCAGCAGTTGTAATTCGATTTCATATAATTCAGGATCTCGGATTTTCCTGCTCCTACGCCGCCTGTAACACCTATGAGTTTCAATTCTTTTTCCTCTCTTTCCTGATTGTGTTGGTCCGATCATGTCATTTCATAACATTCAGATTGTGACGCGCGCCGATGCTGCGGGGCATTGCCTTTAATTTCTTGATTTGTGCTGCTCAGCGGAGCTGCGGGGCATTGCGGTCACGGATTATTATGCTGCTCTTGTGTGAAAAATGCGGCAGCTGAGTAAAGAGTCCTGCGGAGCAGAAAAAGCGGGACAGGAGAAATCGTCCTCTGGGTCCCGAGGTTCCGGGAAAAGCGGGACAGGCAGAACCGTCCCCAGTGTCCCAAAAATCGTTTATTTTGCCAGGTACCAGTCGGTGCCGTTGTGGACGTCGGTCTCGAGGGGGACGGAGAGGTCGGCTGATCTCTGCATCTCCTCTTCGAGGATGGCGTGCACCTTAGCTTCCTCGCCGGGTGCTGTCTCGATGAGGAGTTCGTCATGGATCTGCAGGATGAGTTTTGAGCGGAGGTCTTCGCGCAGAAGGCGTTCCCACACGCGGATCATGGCGATCTTCATGATGTCGGCTGCGGATCCCTGGATGGGCGAGTTCATGGCGACGCGCTCGCCGAAGGAGCGCTGCATGAAGTTGCTGGAGGAGAGCTCCGGGACAGGGCGCCTGCGTCCGTACATAGTCAGGGCATAGCCCTTGGACTTTGCGGAGGCCACAAGGTTGTCCAGGAAGGTCTTGATGCCCGGATAGGTCTTGAAATAAGCTTTGATATACTCGGCCGCCTCGGCGCGGGAGATGGAAAGGCCCTGGGAGAGGCCGAAGGAGCTGATTCCGTAGACGATGCCGAAGTTGACTGCCTTGGCGTTGCGCCTCTGGAGAGGGGTGACCTCTTCAAAGGGTGTATGGAAGACTTTTGACGCAGTGATGCGGTGGATGTCTTCGTTCTCCTGATAGGCCTCGATGAGCCCGGGATCTCCGGACATGTGGGCCAGGATGCGGAGCTCGATCTGGGAGTAGTCCGCATCTGTGAAGGTGTAGCCGTCACAGGGGACGAAGGCCTTGCGGATCTGCCTGCCCAGGTCTGTCTTCATGGGAATGTTCTGCAGGTTGGGATCGGTGGAGCTGATCCGGCCTGTCGCTGTGATGGTCTGGTTTAAGGTAGTATGGATCCTCTGGTCGTCCGCCACGAAGGCCATGAGTCCGTCGGCATAGGTCGAGCGGAGCTTTGTGAGGCCGCG
>DGRU01000080.1:32424-32557 GCA_002390025.1 Lachnospiraceae bacterium UBA4380 | reverse complement strand
GCGCCCTTGGCGGTCTTGCCCATCTTCTTGCCCTCGGAGTTGAGCAGCAGGGTGATGGTCATGGCATGTGCGTCCCTGCTGAGCTTTTTGCGGATCAGCTCCGTACCTGCGAGCATGTTGCTCCACTGGTCGT
>DGRU01000080.1:21352-32308 GCA_002390025.1 Lachnospiraceae bacterium UBA4380 | reverse complement strand
TATGCCTGCATGATCATGTAGTTGAATTCGAGGAAGGAGAGGCCCTTCTCCATTCTCTGCTCGTAGCATCTGGCGCGGAGCATGTTGTTGACGGAGAAATGGACACCGATGTCACGGATAAACTCGATATAATTGAGGTCGCGCAGCCAGTCCGCGTTGTTGACCATCATGGCCTTGTCGGGTCCGAACTCGATAAAGCGGCTCATCTGCTTTTTGAAGCACTCACAGTTGTGGTCGATCATGTCGACAGTCATCATAGTGCGCAGATCCTGTCTGCCCGAAGGATCTCCGATCATACCTGTGCCGCCGCCTACCAGGGCGATCGGCTTGTTGCCCGCCTCCTGCAGGCGCTTCATTAAGAGCAGTGCCATAAAATGGCCGACATGAAGAGAATCCGCGGTGGGATCGAAACCGATATAGAAGGTCGCCTTGCCGTTGTTGACCAGGTCGCGGATCTGCGCCTCATCAGTCAGCTGGGCCAGAAGCCCTCTCGCCTGCAGTTCCTCAAAGATTTGCATGTTTTTTTCCATCGGTGAATGTGTTCTCCTTTTTACTTCTATGTATGATGCCTTAATCTATGCTATATAAGGATGCCCGCCGTTATTGTATTTTCCAAAATACGCCCGACACCCTGTTTGAGATTGATCTGTTTGAGATTGATCTGCTCCCTGTTTGAGATCGGTCTGCCCCTTATTTGAGATTGATCTGCTCCTTATTGCGCTTGAAGATATAGGTTTTGCGCTCGGTACCGGAGAGAAGTCTGCCGATATTGGCGCGGTGCCTGTACCAGGCCATTGCTGTCAGAAGGCCCTGGATCACGATGATCTCGACGAGCAGGGGGCCGGAGACACCGAAAACTCCCATAATACCCTCGATCACCAGCTGTATGAACAGTCCCAGATACAGGAGAAGGGATCCCAGGGAAACATATTTCGTGGTCAGATAGGGCACGAAAAACAAAAGGATTCCCACGGGAATAAAGCTCCAGTGAAAACCGAACAGGTAGCCCGCCATGACCGCGACGCCCTTGCCGCCCTTGAAATTCATATAGAAGGGATAGTCATGTCCCAGGACAACGCCGGCAAAGGTCCAGGTCTTGAGCAGATAGACCGCCTCCGGATGGGATTTCCCGAACAGAAAGCCCACGAGCAGAAGGGCCAGCAGGCTCTTGATCATATCGCCCAGAAAAACGATGAGGCCGGCTTTTGTGCCCAGTATGCGCATGGCATTTGTCGTTCCGGCATTTCCGCTTCCGTATTCGCGGATATCGATCCCTTTGCTCCTGCCCAGGATATATGCTGTCTGAAAAATACCGAATGCGTAACCGATTACCAGGCAGACGAGCCGCAGCACTAACAGCTGATTCATAAAACACCTCCAGATTTATAATCGCCTTATTTCTTTTCCGTGCGTTCCCGTATGATAAACCGGAGAGGGGTCCCGCGGAATCCGAAAGCATCGCGGATCCGGTTTTCGATGTAGCGCTGATAAGAAAAGTGCATCAGCTTTCTGTCATTGACAAAGAGGACAAAAGTGGGCGGACAGACGCCTGCCTGTGTTCCGTAATAGATTCTCAGTGCCTTGCCCTTGTCGGAGGGCGGCTGCTGCATGATGCAGGCCTCGGCGATGATCTCATTGAGGACACCTGTCTGGATGCGGAGGTTCTGATTGTCGTGCACCATGTCGATCATCTCATAGAGCTTGATCAGACGCTGTCCTGTCTCCGCGGACACAAACATGAGCTCTGCGTAATTGAGGAAAGAGAGGACCTGCCGCACCTTGTTGGTGAACTCCTTCACGGTGTTGTTGTCCTTCTTCACCAGGTCCCACTTGTTTACGGCGATGATGACCGCCTTGCCGCGGTCGTGGGCGATGCCCGCGATCTTGGCATCCTGTTCGGTGACGCCCTCGGAGGCGTCGATGACCAGGACGGTGATATCCGCGCGCTCGATCGCGCCGACACTGCGGGCGATCATATAGTGCTCGAGATTCTCCTTGATCTTGTTCCTGCGGCGGATTCCCGCCGTGTCAATGAAGACATATTCTCTGCCGTGATAGGCGATGCGCGTATCGATCGCGTCGCGGGTCGTACCCGCTATATCGGAGACGATCACGCGGTTCTGGCCGATCAGGCGGTTGATAATGGAGGATTTGCCGACATTGGGCTTTCCGACGATGGCGATGCGGACCGCGTCGTCCTCTTCCTCCGAGGCCGAATCATCAGGAAAATATTTGACCACTTCATCGAGCATGTCGCCGATGCCGGTGCGGTTGGCACTGGAAACAGGCCAGGGATCCCCGATACCGAGATTATAGAATTCGTAGATATCCGCCGTCATCTTAGCCGGGCTGTCCACCTTGTTGACCACCAGGACAACCGGCTTGCCCGAGCGTCTGAGCATATCCGCAACCTTGTTGTCGGAGTCCACCATGCCTGTGGACCGGTCGACCATAAACAGGATCACGTCCGCCATATCAATGGCCAGCTGCGCCTGTTCGCGCATCTGGGACAGGATGATATCCTTTGAATCCGGCTCGATACCGCCGGTATCGATCAGCGTAAATTCTTTATCCAGCCAGCTGCAGTCCGCGTAGATCCTGTCGCGCGTGACGCCCGGCGTATCTTCGACGATCGAAATGCGCCTGCCGGCCAGGACATTGAAGAGTGTGGACTTGCCCACATTCGGCCTGCCGACTACGGCTACGATCGCCTTTCTTTTTCTTTTTGCCATATATTATCTTATCCTTTCCGAAAAGACGTTCTTTTCATTGTATCCGAGAACTCCCTGTAAGGCAAGTAAAAAAGGATTCCTCCTAAAGGACTCCTGCAGCGGCACACTGCAGAGCCCCCGCGCGGGCATCTGTCCGCAGCGGGGGCTGTAATCATCAGCATAGGTCAGGGTCGGGGTCATTCGGACTCGGCTGTGCCGGCGGTCTCAAGGGATTTTCTCTCTCTCGCATTATATGCGGTCAGAATCTCTCTGATCTTCTGGGTCTGAATCTTGATTCCCGAAATAGCGGCGTCATGATTGAAATAGTCGATGATCGTCGCCATGTACTTGCTCATATCCGCCATGGCAAAATAGGGTCTGTCGAGAAGTTCCTGAGGGAGGTAGGTCAGATTGGTGGTGACCAGCTTGTCAAACCAGCCCTCTTCATAAGCCTTGTCAAAAGCCTCAAGACCGTCTGTAAACAGGCCGAATGTGGTGCAGATAAAGACACGGCCGGCGTGCATGTGCTCCTTGAGCTGGCGGGAAGTGTCCAGCATACTGCCGCCGGAGGAGATCATGTCGTCAATAATGATCGCATCCTTGCCGTCAAGTCTGGTTCCCAGGAACTCGTGCGCAACGATCGGATTCTTGCCTCCGACGATCCTGGAGTAATCGCGGCGCTTATAGAACATACCTGTATCCGCGCCGATGACATTGGCGAAATAGACAGTTCTGTCGAGGGCTCCCTCGTCAGGGCTGATGACCACGACGTGATCCTTGTCCACGATGAGATCATCGACAGTGTCGAGCAGAGCATTCAGGAACTGGTAAGGTGAAACAAAATTGTCAAAGTTGTCCAGCGGCGAAACACTGGCGATCCTGGGGTCATGCGCATCGAAGGTGATGAAGTTGTTGACGCCCATATCGAAGAGTTCTTTCAGCATCAGGGCCGCGTCGAGAGATTCCCGCGAGCTGCGGTGATGCTGACGCCCCTCATAGAGGAAAGGCATGATGACCGTGATCCTGCGCGCCTTGCCCTGGATCGCGGCGATCACTCTCTTGAGGTCCTGGAAATGATCATCCGGGGACATGTGATTGACAAAGCCGTTCATCTTGTAAGTAACCGTCCAGTTCATGACGTCCACAAGGATGAAAACATCTTTGCCGCGGACGGACTCCCGCACTACAGCTCTGCCCTCTCCTGTCCGGAAGCGCTCCAGACTGACTTCCATCAGATAGCTGTCCTGGATATAGCCGTCATGGTAGGGAGCATCATCTCCGGTTTCAACGGCATCTTTGCGGAACGATGAAATATAATTGCTTACCTTCTCTCCCATCTCTTTTGCCGAAGGAAGTGCAATGATCGCGAGCGGAGCAACGGGCATATTTCTGTCCAACTGTTTAATAAGCGAATTATCTGAAGCCATGAGCTCTCCTTCTCCTTCAAATACCTTAAAAAGCACCTGATGTACTCCGGTATGTCTAAATAACGATTACAAAGACAAAGTGCAACTGTTCAAAACCGCCGCATTTGCGGACTCAGCGCCAAAAAGCGATGCCCAGAGCGCAGCGAAATGCGGTTTTAATCAAAGTAATCATAACGTTAACCGACTTAAAGCGCAAGCAGAAAATACCTGAGGGAGCTTTCTCCTTCCGCCGGCCCTGCGCTGTCCGCGCCTCCCCGCAAGGGTCTGTGCATGAAAGGCCGGGCGGACGCCGGGATCTCTCTGTCGGAACAGGGTGCAGAGGCATTTCCCTGTCTGGACAGGGCACAACGGTATCTCTCTGCCGGAACAGGGCGCCGCGGCATTACTCTGTCAGGATTGAAAGGGAAAGGCGTCGCGGATCCAGCGGATCCCCTTTTCTGTCACACAGACCACGTCAAAACGCACGGGGCCCTGTGTCCCCCGGCCGGTCCTGTACAGGTAATAGAGGGCTGTCCTGCATATGCTGCGCTGTTTTGCCGCAGTGACTGCCTCCCCGGGGTCTCCGCAGCGGCTGCTGCTGCGGCATTTTACTTCTATAAATAAAAGAACTCCGTCTTCTTCTCCGATCAGATCGATCTCCCCGTCCCGGTCGCGGAAATTTCTCTCCAGGATGGCAACACCTTTCTCCTGCAGGAAGCGGGCGGCCTCATCCTCCCCCCGCCTGCCGGTCTCCTGTACCGTCTCCGCCCTCCGGGAGCGGGATGCCAGGATCTTGCCCAGAAAGCTTCTGCGGTGGATGGGGCAGGGGCCGTATTCGACAATGGCCTCACAGTGGGATTTGGTCCCGTAGCCCTTGTGCCCCGCAAAGCCGTAGACGGGGTACTGCCTGTCCATTTCCTTCATATAGGTGTCCCGGGTGACTTTGGCCAGGATGCTGGCGGCGGCAATGGAGATGCATTTGGCGTCGCCCTTGATCACCGGGACCTGCAGGATATCCAGGCCGGGGATGGTCACCGCATCGTTGACCAGCACATCCGGACGGATGGCCAGCTGCCCGACGGCAGTGCGCATGGCTTCGTAGGTGGCCTGCAGAATATTGATCTCATCGATCCGCTCGGGCGGCACCATAACGACCGCCCACGCCAGTGCCTTCTCTTTGATCTGCTCAAACAGGACCTCGCGGCGCTTTTCGGTGACTTTTTTGGAGTCATTCAGATAGGGCAGGAGGAGGTCCTGAGGCAGGATGACCGCCGCCGCCGCGACAGGGCCCGCAAGAGGTCCCCGTCCCGCCTCGTCGATCCCGCAGATGTACCCGTGTCCGCCCGAGCGGCGGACCGCTTCCTGCTCAAAATCGCGCATCTGTCTGACTCTCTCGAGTTCGGCAGCCATGCGCGCCTCTCTTTTTTGCTGCGCTGTCTCTTTCTGTGTCATACTCTTCTCCCGGCAGTTTTTCATAATATGAGACGATCCGGTCAGGGATCATCCTCTGCCCTGTCTGCCGCGGCCCCGGTCACTGCTGCGGCTGTTTTTTCCGCCGCCCTTCCTGACGGATGTCCCGCGGGTGCTCTGCCCGCTCCTCTCGCCGGATCTGCCGCGTGTGCCGGTGTTCTGTCCGCCTCTCTGGCTGAAACCGCTGCGGGTGCTCTGTCCGCCCCCGCGGCTGAAACTTCCGCGGCTCTTCCCCGCATCCTTTTCACCGGATCCTGTGCGGGAAGATCCGGATCTGGCGGCAGCCCCGGCTTTTTTGCGCGCCGCCGCTTCCTTGTCCTGCTCCTGGGCAGCTGTGAAGGCCTTTCTCTCCTCCTCCATCTGCTCCGCGTCCTGCGGCCTGTCCAGAGAAAGCCGTCCGATCCTGCCGTTTTTGCAGTCGTCGATCAGCAGGGCTGCGGCGCGGTCCGCATCCGGCTCTCCTCCCTTCATGAGAAGCCGCCTTGCGCGGGCGATCCTGAGCAGCATGGCATAGCCGGGCGGCAGCATGGCCTCCCGGGAGAGGTCTGCCTCCTGCCCGGTCTCTTCCCTGGCCGCATCCGATGTATCCAAAGTACCCGATAAACCCACTTTATCCGATGTACCCGATGTATCCGCCGCACCCATTGTATCAGCAGGATTCATTGCATCGGCATTATCCAATGTATCCGAAGGATTCTGTGAATCCAGATATTTGCTCTGCAGCATGCCGGGATAGTCCCGCTCCAGATAGTCGATCAGCCACACTGCCAGTTCCTGCTTGTCCAGGATCTCATCGCGGATCGCACCCACCAGGGCAAGCCGCATGCCGATCAGCTGATTGTCAAACTTGGGCCACAGGATTCCGGGCGTATCCAGAAGCTCAACGTCCCCGCCCAGGCGGATCCACTGCTTTCCGCGGGTGACGCCGGGCTTATTGCCTGTCTTAGTGCTCGCCCGGCCGGCAAAGGAATTGATAAAGGTGGATTTTCCGACATTGGGAATACCCGCCACCATGGCGCGCAGAGGCCTGCCTATAATCCCTCTGGCCCGGTCTCTGGCGATCTTCTCTCTGCCCGCCTCCTGCATATACCGGCGGACAATCTCTCCCGCCCTGCGCTCCCGGGCATCCACTGCCACTGCCAGGATTCCCCTGCTGCGGAAATATTCGGTGAACTCCTCCGTCCTGTCGGGATCCGCCAGATCTGCCTTGCACAAAAGGACGACACGCCCCTTGCCTTTGCAGAGGGCATCGATGTCCGGATTGCGGCTGCTCAGCGGGATCCTGGCGTCCACAAGCTCTATTACCAGATCGACGAGACGGATATTCTCTTCCATCATGCGCCTCGCCTTCGTCATATGTCCCGGATACCACTGTACATCCATAAAACACACTCCTGTTTCTTCCGTCTGCGCAGCCCATGCAGGGCGGCTGCCGTCCGGAGGATATAGAAAAAGTGCCGCGCCTCAAACGGCACGGCACTCTGATGGTGACCATTGCTCGAAAAATCGATAAGGAACTGTAACCATCCCTGTTTTTCCTGATGAAAAACAGCCGCTGATTATTTCCTTCTGTCGTCGATTCTTGCCTTGACTTTCGCCTTCTTGCCGCTCAGGCCGCGAAGATAGAACAGTTTCGCTCTTCTGACTTTACCTCTGCGGACAACATCAACTGCCTCTACGTTAGGGGAGTGGATGGGCCATGTCTTCTCGACGCCGATGCCGTTGGAGATTTTCCTGACGGTGAAAGTGGTTCTTGCGCCGCCGCCCTGGATCTTGATGACAGTGCCTTCAAAGATCTGCACTCTTTCTCTGGTGCCTTCCTTGATGCGGTTGTGGACGCGAACGGTGTCGCCTGTTGCGAACTGAGGAACCTCAGCCTTCAGCTGCTCTTTTTCCAGCTCTTTGATGATTTCGAAATTCATAATGATCTCCTTTCCACGCCGGACGTTCTTGCCTGCACCGCTCCGGAAGCCGCCGGTCCCTGCAGGATCCGCTTCCATCATCGCCTCTTCAATCAACGGATGCGCTTTCCAGCCATCCGGTCCAATCGGCAGAGGACCGTCTTAAGTGAACAGAATACGCGGCAATTGCCGCAAAATAAAAATGCAACGTTAATAAACTACCACATCCCGGGGGATTGTGCAATACCCTTTATCGGATTTTTGAACGCTTGTAGACAAGGTGGATGCCCTCCCTGTCGGGAAGCACGCCCTTCTGGGCAAAGGTAATGTGATTGCGTCCGTCCGGGCTGGTTATGCCCAGTCCCACGGAATAGCCGTCCAGCAGGCTTTTGGAATACAGTACAGAGCCGGTCACCGTGATCTCCCCGCCGGGCATGAGCCCGGAGAGCCTGAGATCCAGGGTCTGTGTCCTGATACAGTTCCCATCCCTGTCATAGATATACATGATGACAGGCCAGTCCCTGTACATGGGGGCATTGCCGATATTGTTGAAGGTAAAATGGAGCAGGAGCTCATCCCTGAGAAAATCGACCGTGGTCTGCAGGCGGCTCAGATAGAGGCAGTATCCCACATTCCGCAGGATCATCTCACTGCCGTTGGTCTTCTGCTGTTCTCTGTCCGGACAGCCGGGGCCTATGTAGGAGATATGGCTGCTGCGGATCTGGTTCAGGGTATCAGACAGGTCGTCCATGAGCAGGCTGTCGATCGGAATGTCACCGGTGAGGCCGCCGCCGACAGGCGCCATGGTCCAGAGCTGCCCTGCGCCGGAAGTCTCTCCGGATTCCTGTACCTCCTGATCCGCCGGGACCCGGCTGACCGGGGCAGGCGTCTGATCGGGCCCGGCACTTTTGTCCAGAGTGGATATTTTCCACCGGTTCACTGCCGTCCCGGAGCCGATCACGTCCTTCCAGCTTCCTGTGCCGGCCGCAGGAACATCCGCTGCCGCGCTTGCCAGAAGGAGGATGTCCTCATCCTCTGAAAAAGCTTCCTCGTACTGCTCCCGGTACTGCAGGAGGATTTCGTCGGAAGGCTTGCTGTCCGGATCGAACTGGTCCAGTGTGTTCCAGTCGCCATTGCGGCCGAGGGAGCCGATCTCCACATAAGAGACAAAACTGTCCTTATTGCACCAGGCAGCAAGTGCGTCCAGAGCCTCCTTGTGTGCCCTGAGGAAGGTCTCGTCCCCGTAATCGGGCGCATAGCCCTTTCCGGACTCGTCCTCATACTCTCTGCCGCCGGACACCTCGCAGAGCCAGTCCGGGACATCTCTGTGGGACTTCTGCGAAGGGACATCACAGACAAAGCGCAGGACCGCATGCTTGCCGTGCTCTCTGTATTTCTCGATATGGTATTTTTCCTCCACACCGGCGGTGTCAAACACACCCTCCTCAGGCTCCCACTCCGAAAAGGGAAGCATGATAAAGACAAGGTCCGTCCTGCGGCAGTCCTTCTCCCGCTCCGCCGGCGGAGCATAGCCGATCAGGGGGTTTTTTGGAACCTTTTCCGCCGCATCGTAGAGAACGATGTCATAGAGCCTGAAGCGGCCGGGCACAATATAAAGAAGAATCCCCGCGATCAGGACCGCCTCCAGGGCGATCAGGATATAGGGAAGTTTTTTTCTGAAAAAAGATTTCATACAAAAAACGCCTCGTCACTTGTTACATTCATTGTTATGGGATCACCGTCATCTTCTCCGCGGGCGGACCGCTCTCTTTTTGCCGTCCGCAGGCACGGCAATGCGCGCCGCAAGGCAGCCGGATGCTCTTTTGTCGACCCGGGTCAGCCTGTCTTCCAGGCGGGTGAATATTCCCCCCGCCGTGCCGGCGGCAGCGGCCTGTCTGCCCAGGAGCAGATAGGGCAGGCGCCTTGTGGACCACTCCAGACGCACGATGGCGATGGCAAAATAGACCACCGCACCCGCCATAAAGCCTGTGCCGAAGTAGGCGGTCTTGTCGTACACCGCCTGCCAGATGGTGACCGCGTTCGCCACCAGAGCAAAGGCGCCCGTCGCGGCGACAGAGCCGATATAATCCTCAAAGTAGAGGAGAATCAGCATCATGGCATTAGCGATCGCATAGAGGCCGTAGCCGACGCAGAGGGTGCGGAAGATCCCCTTGCCCAGATCCATCATTCCCAGAGGCAGGATACTCATGATGAAGCCGCCGAAGACGATAAACAGGATCGTGCTGATGATCTGGCGGTAACCGCAGTAGACCAGCTCCCGGCTGAGCACACTGACCATTCTGTCTTCCGCCGCCTCGATATCATTGATCGAACCGCCGTCGTTGTAGAGACTGTAATACTGGCGGTATTCCGGATAGAAGAGCACCTCCACCGAAGACACAAAGCCGATCGAGGTGATCAGGATGGAAAAGAAGGCGGTCAGCGACGGAATATCGTAGCTGGGCGCCGCGTAAAACAGACCCATGATCTTTTTGTGGAGAGGTCCAAAATACATGATCACAATGTGGCCGTAGAGCCCCAGATTGACGAAGACGCCGGTCAGGGCCAGGGCGGGGCATTTGTCAAACCAGCGCAGATAGGTAAAGGGACTGCCCTCTCCGTGAGGGAAATATCCCAGCATCAGCACATAGTACCAGACACTCATCATCCCGTAGGCCACGATCACGCAGAACATGAGGCTGAGGACCGTCCCCCGTCCGAAAAAGGCCAGGATCAGGGCCATCAGAAAGCCCGTCATCATCGAAGCCGCAAATACCAGGGCGATGGACCGGTAGTCCTTGAGGGCCGACAGATAATTCATCTGGGTCCAGACAACGATCATGGTCAGGGCAAACCACATACTCATGATCCTGTAGACAAGGGGGACGCCGGAAAACAGCAGCATGGTCCCGTATCCGACAAAGCAGACAGGGATCATCACAGCCAGTGCGCCATAGAAGGAGGGCATGACCCGATCCGGCTTTTCCTCATAGAGCATATCCGAGATATATCTGGTGAGGATCATGTTCATAAAGCTCGTGACAAACAGGGAGACCAGCAGGCTGTAGGTCAGCATGCAGTTCATGATCTCCCTCTCCTGCTGCGGCATACCTGCAACACGCGAGGCAAAGGAAATTCCCAGCAGCAGGGAGACGCCCATGACCATGGGGCCGATCGCCACAGCGCCCGCATACGCATATGCGCGGCACAGGTTCAGCACACCCTTTTTCTGAAAAAGCCTGTTCAGGCTAAAGCCGATCCCAGCCATTGTTTTTGTCAACCTCCGGTTCAATACAGCCGTCCGTGACAGGAACAGCTGCCTTACTGATATTTATAAAAAAACGATATATTATTCCGACCGCTCCCATCTCCGGAACACCTCGTCGTAGGTATCCAGGTAGTTGGCGATCATATCCTCGTGGCGGAAATAGGCCTGGGCCCGGTTCCGTCCGTTCTCTCCCATCTGCA
>DGRU01000080.1:0-21227 GCA_002390025.1 Lachnospiraceae bacterium UBA4380 | reverse complement strand
ACGCAGTATCCGGCCTGGCCGAAGCTGTCGCCTCCCTCTCCGTAGATCAGTTCCTTGCAGCAGCCCACGTCCGTTGTGACACAGGGACGGCCCGCCGCAAAGGATTCCAGGACAGAGAGGGGCTGGCCCTCCGAGATGCTCGAAAGCACCGTGAAGTCAAAATCCCCCATATAATCCAGCACGTCGATCGTGCCCAGAAAGACCACATTGCCGATCCCCAGCTGTCGCATGAGGTTTCTGCACTCAAGCGCGTATTCGGGGTCGTCTTCGGGCCCTGCTATATAGAGTTTGACATCAGGCATATCCCGCTCCACCTCCGCAAAGGCGTAGAGCATGGTCTTGACGTCCTTGATGGGGGCGATGCGCAGGATGGCGCCGATGTGGACCGGTCCCTGCGACTTCTTTTGCGCAATGCCGGCAAAGCGGTCATAGTGGATCCCGTTGGCAACGGTCCTGCATTTGGCGGGGTCCGCGCCGATCTCCGCCTGTATCCTGCCCGCCCGCGCGAAGAGGCTGGTCACCATGGTCGCGCCTTCGTAGGCGGCAGAGGAGAGCATATAGAAGAAACGGATCCACATGTCCTTGAAATCCGGCAGGACCCAGTTGGCCCGGATGATCTCCTCCTCGCGCTCACGGGTGTAGATCCCGTGCTCGGTCAGCAGGAAGGGGGCCTTATATTTATAGCTTCCCAGCCTTGCAAGGACACCGGCATAGCCGGTTGCGATCGTGTGGTAGACATCGGCCTCAGGCACATCACAGCACATCACACACAAAAGCGGCAGCAGCATGGACCGCACAGTGTGGAAGAGGTCCGAAAAAGCCGTATAGGGGTATTTTTCCCGGCAGATCTCTGCCAAAAGATCCACGAAATACTCGCTGGCCAGAAAGTCTGTCGGCGATATTTCCCTGTCCTGAAAGATGTGGAAGATCTCCTCCCAGTCCGGATGCTCGCACTCAACCAGCGCCCGCAGGGCCTTCAGCTCTCTCTCATTGAAGCTGATCCTGCGGTTGGACCTGGGGCTGCTCACGCCGCCGGTCAGGGAGACTTCCCTGATCTCCACGACATTGTCCGGCATGGTATACCGGAACTTTCCGTTCTGTGAGGAATCGGCATTGATCGCCCACACCACAAATTCGTGCTGGGGCATGGCCTGTATATACTGGTGCATCCAGGAGGAGACGCCCCCGGTCACATAGGGATAGCATCCCTCCAGAATCACGCATATTCGCATAGTATCACTACTCCACGCTTACTTATTAATCCTGATTGTCAACTCCGGCGAGACGGCCCTGACCAGATACAGGCCATCGGCGGCATCGCTGATCGTCCCGCCCAGAACCCGGACGGGCTTTCCCTCGTTTACACGGAGGTAGAACCAGGCCTCATCGCAGAAGCCTCCCAGTGTGAGATGGATTCCGTCCGCGGTATCTTCCCGATGGATCTGCAGACCATCGTAGCGTTGGACGGCACCGGTCAGTTCACTTCCTGTCAGATTCCGGATCTGCGGAAGTGCATTATTGAGCCACTGGACGTAGTCCGTCAGGCGCCGGAACAGTTCCTCCCAGCCCAGAGCCGCGCCGCGGTCGGTGTCCAGGCAGTCATCCGGGTGCTGGAAATGTGTGTTGACACAGTGAAGATACAGCTCACTCAGAGCAGCCGTCCGCATATAATCGTCCAGCACATATCCCGAGATGATCCTGGGTGTCTGGACCATTCCGTCCTCTGTCACCGTGAAATCCTGGCTGTAGGAAACGTCGTGGTCATCCGGCAGATACAGACTCGCGATGGCGCGGATCTCCGGAAAATCAGAAGCCAGAAGATCCCGGGCCTCTTTCGAGATGATATTGGAGGGCGGGACGTAGACATGAAACTCCTCATCGGGGAAGAGCTCATGGCAGAATTCGCGCAGTTCGTTGAGGGAATCCCTCATGGCATCGACGCTGACCCACTGGCGGTAGGAATCATACTGTCCGATATAGTCGAAATTCTCGGGCACCAGCGGCATGTGGTTGTATCCGTGGAAACCGAGCTCCCCGCCCTCGCGCAGAAGCATGTTTCCGAAATACTGGAAACGCTGGATATCCTTGTTGCGGGGGAAAATCCCGTCTACCTGGGCAGAATAATCCTCTATTACAAGTCCTGTGTAGCGGATATTATACTTGTGGGCAAGATTGTAGACATCCTTCCACCAGTGATGGGTATAGAAATCCCTGATATCCATCCCGTAATCATTCTGTATGAACTGGCTGTCTCCCTCGGGAACAGGGGACGGAAAATCGTCGATATAAAAGGTCGATCCGTTGATGACCGGCCAGATACAGCTGTCTTCGAGAAGGGAATAGGCGGCGCAGTGGAAGCCCCGGTAAGCCTTTTCCAGAAATCCCAGATTGTCAAAGACAATGGTGCCTTCCCCTGTCTTTCTCCTCCAGAGAAGGGGGGTATTGACAGAGCCGGTGGATCTCATAAAGGTCTCACACTGATCGTCGAGGACAACATTGAGAGACGATTTGTAGGGATCCATCACCGAGAGGTCACGGCCGCATCCGGGCATAATATTCTGTGTGAAGTGAAATCCCTCTACCAGAGCCAGCCCGTCCTCCAGGGAGGAGATCCCCAGATCGGCCGCGTATTTCTGAAAAGTCCCCTCATTGAAGGGGGGATAGAGGATGAGCAGGGAATGTCCCGCCTTTACCCATTCCAGCAGAGATCTGAGTCTGCCGCCCAGAACGCTGTAATCCGTGACAGACAGAACAGCAGTCTTCATGCCCTCCAGATCGGACACGGAAAATGCCTCCGCCATCTCTTCCGTATAGGGGATCCTCATCTGGGAGAGAATGGCATCCATCTCCCGTCTGCCCTCTACACCCGTGCTGTCGGTATCCCAGATCAGGATGGTTTCGGGCTCCCCGGGGTGGACCTCTCCCTTGAGATCTCCCTCTTCGAGAATGGTCACACTGCCGGACCTGGCTTTATAGAGAACATTTCTGCCCACGGAGAGAATGACCGTGAACAGGACCAAATATACAACAAGAATCTCCAGCAGCTGTATAAACCGCAGTTTTCTTTTTCGTTTCATATCAAACTCATCTTACTTATGTCATAAATGCAGCTGCACAGTGGTGTCCGGCCGAGGGAAAGGCAATAGTCCCCGCCCGGACCGGAACCGTCACGCGCTCCAGAAACTGATTTCTTCTCTTGCCGCGGGGGACAGATAGATACCGCTTTTTTCCACAGTACCGATCACGTCTGCGACCCCTCTTCCGTCGTGCGCCGCAGCTCTTGCCCTGAGGATCAGCATATAGCCTTCCTCGCTGTCGGGGATCTCCCGCAGCAGCATGCGTCCCGCTTCTTCCGCAGCCCCGGCGTCTCCCTGCAGGAGGCAGATCTTTCCCAGTCTCCTGATCAGAAGGACCTTGTCGTGGTGCAGCTCTCTGAGCCTGGCCGTCTCTTTTCCGCTGCCGGAAGCTCCCCGGCTGTTTCTGCCGTTTTCCTGCCAGGCAGTGTAATAGATCAGTTTTTCCAGCATTGAGCGGCAGTGGGCACTGCGCTCCGCGCGCTCCCGGCTGTCCGGAATCCTGCTGCGGAGGTATTCTTCATCCAGATCTGCATACTGACGCATCACTTCCGCGCTGGAGGGATGCCTCTGATAGCGTTCCTCCATATCCGCGATGCGCTGTTCGAATTCACTTCTGAGTTCCGACAGAGCAGTGACCGCGTAGTGGACAACCTCCGTGTCATCGTTGACACCGGCCAGACGGAGGGGTTTTACAAAGGGAGCAGGCCCTTCGTGCAGCACAGAGAGCAAAAGGCTCCTGCGCCTTACCGGTGTCCCTGTTTCGAGCACATCTCCGATCGGAAGAACACCGGACATATCGTCCTTGTCCATGCGGATGCTGCGGTATACTTCATCTGTAATTCCAAACCGTCCCTGCGCGGGCTCTTCGTCCGCTTTTTCTCCTCTCCTCATATGTGCTTCCGCCACAAGTGCGAAGGCAGTTCCCCAGAAAGGCAGCAGAAAGACGGCGGGCAGCATGGAGACAGGAAAATGCAGGATTCCTCTTCTCCGGGCCGCTGTCATTGCTAAGACGGCAGCCAGATGGACTATGATCAGAAGGATTGTCATGAAAGGGTCCTTTCCCGCAGAGAAGCGTTCTCAAGCGCATCCTGAAACATTCCGCAGAGGATGGTAAAGTGGTTCATGTACCAGAGACTGAGCTGGTCCTGTCCGGCCTGCTCGACAGTCACCAGATAAGAGACCTCTGCTCTGTTGCCGGGATTATGCTTGGGCGCCCTGTTGTAATTCACCTGCGCGGCATACATGGGAGCGTTCTCCAGAAAATGAATGTTCTTCCAGATTTCGCCGCTGCGCACCGTCTGGAACATTTCACGACAGCCTGCCGCGTCAATGGACTTGCGGACCGCGTTCTCCATGCAGCAGGACAAAAGTATGGCTTTGTTCCCGCCCGGATCAAGCTGGTAGATACAGACAGTGTCATTGTCAAGAAGATCGCGGAGGGTGCTCACCGCTTCAACGCAGACAGCCTCCGGCGTGCGCTGGGACATGCTGCGCATGGCTCCGTACACTCTGGAATAGCTTTCCTCCTCGTTGAGGATCTGTTCCCAGAGGTCTTTTCTGTTGGCCACACTGGTGAGGTATGCCTCGTTGAGGAAGAGATATTTGTTGCGGATCAGTTCATTCTCCGCCCTGACAGAGCGGACCTCCTGCTCTCTCTTCTGATGGCTGTAGCCGGTGATCGCTCCGGCAGTCAGGTAATGGACAAAGGGGATCCAGTTCTCCACATTATAGAAAAGGAGCAGTCCCGAAATACCGATTTCCCTGTAGCGCAGGACCAGCATCAGGCATTCAAGACCTGCCGCCGCAAAACCGCCCGTGATCCCGTGCATGCAGCCCATGAGAACGACGAAGATGAGGCGGACATCGACGAATTTAAAATAGACAGACTCAGAGGTGAACCGTGCCAGATATTCCGCCAGGACAAAACCGACAAACAGGTCCAGCAGCATAACTGCCAGTTTTCCGGAGCCCTGAAGGAAGGTGTCGAGCCTCTCCCTGAGAGGAGAAACATTTGCAGACTGTTCGACCAGAGCGGTGTACTGCGCAGTGATCTCGGCGCGCCAGTCGGCCGCTACCGGAAGGCGGTAGATTTCTCCCAGCTGTCCGTCGCACTCTCCCCTGTCCGGAGCCGGAAACTGCATGTGCAGAGTCTTGCGTCCTTCCTTTTCGGTCTCCCGGGAATACCCGACCGCGGCATCGGGACGGATCGAGAGCAGGACCGCTCTCAGATCCTCCAGCGTGCATGTCTCGCCGTCCGCAGCGTACACGCCCGGATCAAACCATGTCTCCAGGGACATCCTGAGCAGAAGGGCATAGAGTTCCCTGGTCGCCAGGACGGAGATTTCCAGATCCCCGTCTCCCTCCAGGCAGATCGGATCATTCCGGCGCAGGGCCCTGAAAAGCCTGGGCAGACGTCCTCCCCGTTCCTCGTTCCCTGTCAGGAAGGGAAGTCTCACAAAAGCAAGCTGTACGGGAGAAGCTCCTTCCCCGGGCGAGGACCAGCCGGCGATCATTTTCCGGCATTCTTCCAGATCCGTGTTCTCGGTGAGGATGATCATCCGGGATACGCCGTAATGGCTGCAGAGATGCAGGATCTGTTCGATCTCTTTTCTCTCCCCGGAAGAATTCCCGCCGTCCGAGGATTTCGCAACATGCCAGACAGCCCGGATGTCTCCGAGCTCAAAAACCTTGCGAAAATCACTGTCTTCGGGGGAGACCGGGAACTGACGCACCCTGTCCGGAAGACCCTCGATTTCTTTTCCGGATTTGCAGCCGGTCAGAAAAATCTGTTCGGCTTCGCCGGTATATTGTAATACCTCTTTTGAAAAGAGGCCTGCCTTTCCAGTTAAAAGGATTGTATCCATGTAAAAAACTCCATGCCGCAAAACAGAGAAGAAATCCTCACCGTCCCTGCTTATGAACGCCGAAATCCAGATTCACGTACTCCGAAATAAAGAAGCGGTAGCCGTTCTCCCTGCAGAATTTGCAGATCTTCGCCTTCACGGTCCTGTCTCTGGTATACTCCAGCAGATAGACATCAATTCCGGCTTCCTTGCAGTCTGCAAGGTACTCAATATAGTATTTGTTCTCACTTTCCGGCTGCTTGCCGAATTTGTCCTTGTCATAATCACGGATACTGCTGTACACAGTCTCCTGATTGACGCCCGGAACCAGGTCCTCAAGGCCCTCTTCAATGACCTGGGAGACAAAGACGTCCGCTCCGTTGATCAGGACGGGAAGGCTGGCATCCTGATAGGATTCCAGTATGCTGACCAGGGCATCAAAGACATCGTCTGCCATGGAACGGTACTTTTTCGTGTCCTGCACGTGATAATAGATGTCCAGGTTATCCAGAAAGAGGCCGTCGATGATCGGGTCCTTGGCTCTGATCTTTTGTACCAGAGTGACGCCGACAAAGTCCTTCCACTTCTGCTGTGTGACATCGACCCAGTACTCATCGGGCCAGTTGTCATAGCTGTCAAGGCAGATATCCTCGTATTCGTCAAAATAGTCCCTGGTATTTTCAATAGAGCCCACATTGAGATAAGAGTAGACCACATGCCCGTTCTCATGCAGCTGGGCAAGCTGATTCCGGCTCAGCTCCTGGGCATCCACGACCACCTGTTTATAGTTTTCAAAAAGGGAGATGTCAAAGGTTTTCCTGTCTATACCCAGAAAAACACCGTAGCTCTCTTCCGAAGTATCGCTGATCACCACATCCTCCAGACCTTCCTCGCGGCCTCTGCATCCTGTCACGCCATAGACGACACAGAAAAGGACCAGAAGGGTCGCCAGGGCCGCCGCCATTCTTTTTTTATTCCTGCCGGAATTCCACAGATTCCTGCAGCCTCTGAATATTTTTTTCTTCATTTTCCTCCCTGCTGCTTCTCTTCTCTTCTCCTTCGCCTTTCCTCCAGCCTCTTCTGACGGTCCAGGCGCTTCTGACGCGCCTCCATGATCCCGGGATTCTCCAGCACAAACCGCTCATAGAGGTCCGGCCTCCGCTCCTTTGTGATGGCAAGAGACTGTTCAAACCGCCATTCCTCCACCCGGGCATGGTCGCCGGAGAGCAGGACGGGAGGGACTTCTCTGCCGTGCCAGACGGCAGGTCTTGAATACTGCGGGTATTCCAGAAGCCCGTTCATAAAGGAATCCGTGTCGGCCGATTCCGTATTACCGAGGACACCGGGAATCATTCGGGAGACGGCATCGATGATCATCATGGCCGGCAGCTCGCCTCCGGTCAGGACGAAATCTCCGATCGAGACCTCCTCCGCGCCGATCTCCTCAAGGGCGCGGGCATCTATGCCCTCATAGTGACCGCAGAGCAGGATCAGTTCCTCCTCCTGCGCCAGCTCCTGTGCCATGCGCTGGTTAAAAGTAGGTCCCAGCGGGGACATATACAGAACTCTGGCCGGTCTGCCCTGTCTGGATCTGATTCCCTCCTGCACGAAATTGCAGCAGTCAAAAACGGGCTGTGCCTGCATAAGCATGCCTGCACCGCCCCCATATGTATAATCATCAACCCTGTTGTGCCGGTTTTGGGTGAAGCGGCGGATATCGACTGCGCTGATCTCCACCAGCCCCTTCTGCGCGGCGCGGCCCAGGATACTCTCTCCCAGTGCCGATTCAACCATCTCCGGAAACAGAGTCAGAACATGAAAACGCATCACAGATCCTCCAGGCCTTCCATGATATGGACCGTGATAAAGCCCTCTTCCGGCTGAACATCAAGGATGCACTGGGAGATCGCGGGGAGCAGCAGGTCCTTCTGTCCCTCTCTGCCGACCACATAGACATCGTTGGCGCCTGTCTCCAGGACTTCCTTCAATGTTCCGACTTCCCTTCCGTCCTCCGTGCGCACGGACAGACCGATCAGATCCGCAATATAATACTCGTCCTCCTCAAGCGGAACAGCGTCCTTGCGTTCCACAAGGAGGGGGCACTGGCGCAGAGACTCCACGTCCTCGATCCTGTTCAGACCTTCAAAACCCAGAATGACAAACTGCTTGAAAAATTTCACACTGCGAACCTTGAGAACACGCTCGCCTCTCTTCTCCTTCAGGATCAGTTCCTTCAGGATCTTGAAGCGCCAAGGATCATCTGTAGTCGGATAGACTTTTACTTCTCCCCGAAGACCGTGGGGGGTTGTGATCACTCCGACCTGAAATCGTTTCGTCAATTCTTTTCCCATTCCTGTATACGTTTTCCTTATATTTAAATATACAAAAGGCGGCGCAGAACGCCGCCTTAAAGTCTTAGTATCTTCAATCGATATCTACATCGATCCTGTAATCTTCCTGTGCAGAAGCGGCTTTAACAACAGACCGGATCGCTCTTGCGATCCTGCCCTGCCTTCCGATTACCTTTCCCATGTCCGACGGTGCCACGTGGAGCTGCACCCTGATGTTTCTGCCTTCTTTTTTCTCGGTCACGACAACTTCATCGGGATTATCAACAAGCGCTTTCGCAATCACTTCAACCAATTCTTTCATAGACAATCCTTCTAGACCCGGCACATTCCGTGCCGGACCTCATTGTCAGGCGATATATGTATAAACAGACTGCGCATGCCGCAGAAATCTTATTTAATACCTGCCTGCTTAAACAGTTTTTTGACCACGGTCGTAGGCTGTGCACCGTTCTTGAGCCATTTCTTTGCAGCTTCCACATCGACATCAACTGTGCCGGGATCTGTGTTGGGGTTGTAGTGTCCGATTGTGTCGATCGCTCTTCCGTCCCTGGGAGTGGAAGCATCTGCGACGACGATTCTGTAAAGCGGAACCTTCTTCTCACCGATTCTTGTAAGTCTGATTTTTACTGCCATTGTTTTTTCCTCCTCATTCTAATGCGCCGGCCTCATCCGGCACTGTCTTTTTAGTCTTTATCTCAGAAGGGGAATCCTCCCCGTCTTGATCCGCCCATGCCGCCGAACATACCGGAGAGAGGATTTCTCCCGCGGCGCCGGCCGCCCATGCCGCCCATCTGCTTCATCATCTTCTGCATCTGGGTGAACTGTTTGATAAAACGATTGACTGTCGCGATATCGCATCCGGATCCCTTTGCAATGCGGAACTTCCGCTGGGGGGTGAGGATCTTGGGATTGGCGCGCTCCTGGGGCGTCATGCTCAGGATGATCGCCTCAGTCTGTTTGAGCTGTTTCTCATCGACAGCCCCCTCGAGCATGTCTTTGCTCATTCCCATTCCGGGAAGCATGGATAGGATGCTGGACATGCCGCCCATCTTTCTCATCTGCTTCATGCTCTCGAGGTAATCGTTGAAATCGAACCTGCCCTTTCGGACACGCCCGACCATGTCACGGCTCTTCTCCTCGTCCTCTTTGTCCAGGGCTTCCTGTGCCTTGTCGATCAGGGTCAGGACATCGCCCATGCCGAGGATGCGGCTGGCCATGCGGTCCGGGTAGAACTGCTCCAGATCGGAGAGCTTCTCACCCATACCGATGTACAGAATCGGCCTGCCTGTGACCGCCTTGATGGAGAGGGCCGCACCGCCCCGGGTGTCGCCGTCCATCTTGGTGAGGATCACGCCGTCAACGCCGACCTTCTCATCGAAGGTCTTCGCCACATTGACTGCCTCCTGACCTGTCATGGCATCCACGACAAGTACGGTCTGGTGCACTGTGACAGCCTCTTTGATATCGGAGAGCTCCTGCATCATCGCGTCATCGATCTGCAGACGGCCTGCCGTATCCAGAATGACCACTGTCTCGCCGTTGGCCCTGGCGTGCTTCATGGCTTCCTGGGCGATCTGGGCCGGTCTGGTGCCGTCCTCCATCGCAAAGACATCTACGCCCTGCTTCTCGCCGTTGACCTGCAGCTGTCTGATCGCAGCGGGACGATAGACGTCCAGAGCAACCAGAAGAGGCTTGCGGCCCTTGGATTTGAACTTTCCGGCCAGCTTTGCCGCGGTGGTCGTCTTACCTGCACCCTGCAGACCCGCCATCATGATCACGGTGGCCTCCCTGCCGGGCTCAAGTCTGATCTCGGTTGTTTCAGAGCCCATCAGCTCCGTCATTTCCTCATCGACGATCTTGATCACCATCTGTCCGGGATTCAGACCGTTCATGACATCGGCGCCGATCGCACGCTCCTGTACCGAGGAGACAAACTTCTTGACCACCTTGAAGTTGACATCCGCCTCCAGCAGAGCCATCTTGACTTCGCGCATTGCGGTCTTGACATCGCTCTCTGTCAGACGTCCTTTGCCACTCAGGTTCCGGAATACTTCATTCAGTTTATCGGTCAGATTCTCAAATGCCATTAACTGAGATCCTTTCTGATCCTGTCTGCGATCCCGCGGGCACGCTCGGCAAGCTCTTCAAGGCTCCCGGCAGCATCCGCCGCCTCACAGAGATCGTCGGCTGCATCGCGGAGACTGCGAAATCTCCGGATCATACCCAGCCTGTTCTCATATCTCTGCATGAGCGCAGTTGTCCTGCGTATGAGATCGTGTACCGCCTGACGGCTGATTCCCTCCTGCTCGGCAATCTCATTGTAGGAGAGATTCTCATAGACCGCCTGTTCATAGATTTTCTGCTGATGTGCTGTAAGAAGCTGCCCGTAGAAATCATACAGCAGCCCCTGCTCAACGATTTTTTCCATACCTGCACATTGTACTCACGCAGTTACTGCTTGTCAAGCAAAAATTCTTGACTTTTATAAAAGAACTTTCCTGCTGCCCCCGGCGGGCGCGGCCCTATGCCGCCCTGCTGCCCCGGCAGAGCGGAATCCGCACTGCAATCAACTCCTTAAGCAGCCGCCGCATCCTGTCCGGTCTGCGGCATGCTGCAGGTACGCCCGGCTTCGTCTGCGGAAAAACAACAAGCCCCGGAGGGGAAAACACACCCCGGGGGAAATAACATGCACCCAAGGGAAAAACAACACGCTCCGGGGCAAACAACACGCTCCGGGGCAAAAATGACACGCCCCGGAAAAGGGGCGTGTCGGATATGCCTGATAATCTGTTCAGTTCAAATCTGTCTGAGGATCTGCAGCATTCAGGGCCTGCTCATTCCGTGAGACCGGAGACATCGATCCTGGCATAGAGAACCGCCTTTCCGGGCACTCCCTCCATGCTCCCCTCCGCACTGTACTCCCAGAAGGAGTAGCTGTAGGGGTAACTGGCCGTCTCCTCGTGGTCGATCAGCCAGCGCTCCCGCCCGGCGAGGGCTTCCATATCAATCTGCGCGGCACTGGTAAAGAGTCCCGCGCCGATCACAGGACGGATCTCCTCATCGTCCGCCGCCCTGCAGAGCTCTTCGATACAGTCCGTCCAGGCCTCTTCGTCTTTTCCGTCGTCGGAGAGCTCCTCTGCCGTGCGGATCCTGAGCACGAGCAGGGGATCGATGGATCCTTCCCTGCCGCCGGCCGGCTCGTTCTCTCCGGCCTTCTCCCCGCCGTCGGATCCTTCCGCGGAATCCCCGCTGTCCCCTGCGCCGGGCTCCGGCTGTGTGCCGCTTTCGTCCTCCGAATCCCTGTCTGCGGAGACTTTCTCCTGATCCATGTCCTTTTCGGGAAGGTCGCGGAGCCCGTAGACATCGGTCACAGCCCCGACAGCGGCCATGGCCTCTTCCACGGATTCCCTGCCTGCGGGGCCCTGGACTTCCAGGGATATACTGACACGCTTGCCCTTCTCGACAGCATATCTGCAGTTCCTCTCAAAATTCTGGTCCGGGACAAAGCGCTTTTCGTTGAGGATCCCCGCGCTGACCGTGACCTCCTCGATCCCGCTGTCCGCCAGCCGGCCCCAGTCGATCTTTCCGTTGTTGTCCGACAGCAGAACGCCGTGGCTGATCTGTACCGCATGGTCTTCTCCCCCGTAGGAGACTCTTCCTTCGACAGCGGTGAGATCCCCGGCCATCAGGGGGTTTTTCTCCACATCCTCCGCGAGAGGATAAAAATAGTAGCGTCCCCCGCTGACCACGACAATGCTGTCGGAAAAGATCTCCCGCAGCATCTGCGTCGTACTTCTGCCGGATTCCAGAGAAGACTGGATCTCCAGGAGCAGATCGTCCCGGGCATTGCGGGCAGCCGTCTCCTCGATCTTGCTGATCTGTCCCCTGGTATAAAACTGCCGGACTCCGTCTGTTCCGCGGGTGCGCAGCCTGAAAAAGACAAACAGCGCAAAGAGGAGCGATGCGATCGTCAGACAGCTCAGGAATATGATATTGATCAGATACAGCGAACGATTCCGGTTGGGATTATCCGATGGATCTCTTTGATTATTCATCCGACTCATTTTTTAAAAACCTGCTATAATCCCGGCTTTTTCAGCTTCTGGTCTTGACAAGGCGGGGTCTGAAGCCGTTTTTCTCCAGAACGGAGATGATTTCTCTCTTGTGTTCGGTGCCGAAGGCCTCCAGAGTAATGCGCAGTTCCACCGCCGCGTTGCGGTTGATGCTCACGAACTGGTTGTGCTCCAGCTTGATGACGTTGCCGTTCACCTCCGCGATCACGCCGGATACCCGGTGCAGCTCACCCGGCTTGTCCGGAAGCAGTACGGAGACGGTGAAAATACGGTCGCGCAGGATCAGGCCCTGCTGAACGACGGAGGACATGGTGATGACATCCATGTTGCCGCCGCTGAGAACGCTGACCACCTTTTTGTCCCTGCAGTCAATATGGCGGAGGGCCGCGACCGTCAGCAGTCCGGAGTTCTCGACGACCATCTTGTGGTTCTCGACCATATCCAGGAATGCCGTCACGAGCTCCTGGTCCGGGACAGTGACGATCTCATCCAGATTCTTCTGCAGATAGGGGAAGATTTTCCTGCCGGGTGTCTTGACCGCCGTGCCGTCCGCGATGGTGTTGACCGTGGGCAGAGTGACCACTTCCCCCGCTTCCAGGGATGCCTTGAGGCAGGCTGCCCCCTCCGGCTCCACACCGATGACCTTCACATTCGGTTTGAGATACTTGGCGAGGCAGGAGACGCCCGTTGCCAGGCCGCCGCCTCCGACAGGTACCAGAATGATGTCCACCAGAGGCAGGTCCTTGATGATCTCCATCGCTATGGTTCCCTGACCGGTCGCAACATCGGGATCGTCAAATGGATGGATAAAGGTATACCCGTTCTCCTCTGCCAGCCTGGCCGCGTATCCGGCCGCGTCGTCGTAGACATCTCCGTACAGGACAACTTCCGCGCCCAGAGCCTTGGTCCTGTTGACCTTGATCAGGGGCGTCGTGGTGGGCATCACGATCACCGCCTTTGCGCCGCACTCCCGCGCCGCGTAGGCCACGCCCTGCGCGTGATTGCCAGCAGATGCCGTGATCAGTCCGCGCTCCCGCTCCTCTTTTGACAAAGTGCTGATCTTGTAGTAGGCACCGCGCACCTTGTAGGCGCCGGTCCTCTGCATGTTCTCCGGCTTCAGGTACACCTTTCCGCCTGTGTGCTCGCTGAAATAGTCCGAGTAGATCAGCTCCGTGTCCAGGGTCACCCGCCCGACTGCGTCACAGGCCTCCTCGAATCTTTTCAGCGTCAGGACCTCTCTCTGCTGATCTTCTCTCTGCTGGTCTTCTCTCTTCTCTGTCTGTCCCATTTTTCCGCTTTCTTTCTAAACTTTATGCCTTCATGCCCCGCTCACCGGCCCCGTCAGGACTCTGCTCTGCGGGAGCCTCTTCTCAGTCCCTGTAAAACAGTGCGTCCACATACTCGTCCGGATTAAAGCGCTGCAGATCCTCGATCTTTTCTCCCACGCCGATGAATTTGACGGGAACACCGACCTCGGACTGGACCGCGATCGCAATGCCGCCCTTGGCCGTGCCGTCCATCTTGGTCAGGATGATACCGGTCAGATTGGTCACGGAAGCAAACTCCCTGGCCTGGGAGACGGCATTCTGTCCTGTCGCCGCATCGAGGACGACCCAGTTCTCGCGGTAGCAGCCGGGGAACTCGCGGGTAATGATACGGTCGATCTTGGAGAGCTCATTCATCAGATTCTTCTTATTATGAAGGCGGCCCGCTGTGTCGCAGAGAAGGATGTCGATCTTTCTGGCCTTGGCGGCCTGTACGGCATCAAATACTACGCTGGCGGGATCGGATCCCTCCTTGCCCCCTATGATATCGACGCCTGCGCGGCGTGCCCAGACGGTCAGCTGCTCGTTGGCCGCGGCGCGGAAGGTATCCGCAGAGGCGATCAGGACGCGCTTGCCCTGGCTCTTGTAGTTGGCGGCCAGCTTGCCGATCGAGGTCGTTTTGCCCACGCCGTTGACGCCGATCACGAGGACGACGGCAGGTCCCTTTTCAAATTCATAGGCGTCCGCGGGCTGTTTCATGCGGTCTCTGATCCCCATGATCAGTTCCTGCCTGCAGTCGGCGGCATACCGGATGCGCTCCGCGCGGACTTCCTCGCGCAGATGATCCAGAAGATCCTCCGTCGTCTTCACGCCGATATCGCCCATGATCATGGTCTCTTCCAGTTCGTCATAGAAGTCTTCCGTCACTCTTTCATAGTTGTTGAAGATCTGTTCCATGCCGTCCGTGAAGTTTGCCCTGGTTTTTTTCAGACCTTCCTTGAGTTTATCAAAAAATCCCATTCTGCCTCCTGTTCATTGCCGAAACCCGGTGCAGGCCCGGCGCGTGTCAAAGGTCTCTGCCGGTCAACGCTTCTGTCCGGCCTCTGTTATAGTTCATTGCCGGTTACCGCTTCGGCCCGGCTTCTGTCATAGTTCATTGCCGGACGCCGCTGCGGTCACGGCTCCTGTCAAAGGTTTTTATCTGTCAAAAAATATCTATCCTTTTATGAGATATCTGTCAGTCTATGAAATATCGTCGTCATTGATCAGATCCACGCTGACCATGGCCGATACACCCTTCTCCTGCATGGTGATCCCGTAGAGACGGTCCGCCTGCTCCATGGTGCCCCGCCGGTGTGTGATGACGATAAACTGTGTTCTCTCGGTGAGCTTATGCAGATACTGGGCAAAGCGGCCCACATTGCTCTCGTCCAGCGCCGCCTCGATCTCGTCGAGAAGGCAGAAAGGAGAGGGCTTGAGACTCTGGATGGCAAACAGAAGGGCAATCGCCGTCAGCGCCTTCTCTCCTCCGGAGAGCTGCATCATGTTCTGGAGCTTTTTGCCCGGGGGCTGCGCGATCACGCGGACACCGGCCTCCAGGATGTCCACATCCTCCATGAGTTCCAGCTTTCCGCCTCCGCCGCCGAAGAGTTCCTTGAAGACAGCGTCGTACGCCTTCTGTATGTCCGCAAACTGTTCGCGGAACTGTCTGCGCATGGCTTCATCGAGCTCTGCCACGATCTTTTCCAGGGTCGCGGCCGCCTCTACCAGGTCGTCGTGCTGGCCCTTGAGGAAGGTGTAGCGTTCCATGAGCTCCTTGTACTCCTCGATGGCGCCGACATTGACATTGCCCAGGGCTTTGATCTGCCCGCGGAGATCGGCGATCTCCTTTTTCATCGCCGCCAGGTCGGTCAGGGTCTCGTCCCTCTGCGCGGCGGCATCCGCGATGGTGATCTCGTATTCCTCCCACATGTAGGAGGCTTTCTGCTCGATGGTCTCCTCGAGGCGCTCCCGTCTGGAGGTCAGTCTGAAGACCTCCCTGTCGAGACCTGCGATCACCTCTGCCGTGCTCTCGCGGTCACCGGCAGCCTCTTCCTGCCTCCGCCGGAGTTCGTCGTTCTGCCGGCGAAGCGCCTGCAGTTCCTCCTCCTCATCGCTTCTGGCATGCTCGGAATCGGCCATCTCCCCGCTGAGTCTCTGGATCTGTTTTGTCTTCTCCTCTATGTCTCTGCGGTCATTTTCCGTGCTGTCGAGGATGGCCCTGAGCTGGGCTTTGAGGCCCTCCAGCTCATGTGTGATCCGGTCGGCATTCTGTTTCTGGAAGCGGAGAGACTGCTCGGTGCGGCTGTACTCCAGCTCCAGGGAGGACAGGGCGCCTGCATCGCGCTCCTCATCCTGCTGTCTTTCTGCCAGCTGTTCCTGCAGAAGTGCCGCGGCAGCGGAGAATTCCTCTTCCGCCTTCTCGCTCCGGATGAGATCCTGCGATGCGGCCTCTTGCTGTTCCGCCGTCTCCTTAGCACGTTCTGTGAGAGCGCGCAGTTCCTGGCGCAGCGACCGGGCATTGCCGGTGGTCTCACGCAGCTTTTCCTCCTCCTGCTGGATGCGGACCCGCAGCGTGTTCTGGCGGATAAAATGCTCCTGCAGAGAGCGCTTGTTGTCATCGAGTTTTCTGCGGAGGATATTCCTGCTCTCCTTGGTGTCCTCGATGATCTTTTCCTGCTTCTCTACTTCCTCTTTAAAACGTTTGGTGCTGGCCGTCAGTTCCTCGATCTCCCTGCGCCTTCCCAGCAGACTGCTGGCATTGCGGTAGGTGCCGCCGCTGATGGCACCGCCGGGCGCAAACAGCTCTCCCTCCAGCGTGACCATGCGGACGCCGTGTCCGGAACGTCTGGAAGCGGCCACCGCGTGGTCGAAGGTGTCCACGATCACGGTCCTGCCCAAAAGGGAGACCGCCACATCCGCGCAGCCGGCCGCCGGCCTGACCAGTGTGTCGGCCGTTCCGATGACCCCCGCCTCCTCCAGGACTCTGTGCCCCTGCAGGTTTTTATTGTTGCGGATACTCGAAAGGGGCAGGAAGGTCGCCCTGCCCGCCTTTTCACGCTTCAGGATCTCGATCAGCCGCCTGGCTGTATCCTCATCCCTGGTGACAATATTCTGAATGCTTCCTCCGAGCGCGACTTCGATCGCGGTCTCGTATTTTTTCTCTGTAGTAATGAGGTCGGCAACCGTGCCTATGATCCCCTCTTCCCGGGATCTCTCCTGCATGACCCGCCTGACGCTGCCGCCGAAGCCCTCGTAGCGCTCGGCCAGATTGGTGATCGCGTCCAGCTTGGATTTTTCCCGGTGCCAGGAAAACTGGGCCCGCTGCAGCAGGGCATCCGCATCTCCCAGGGAAGTCTTGTGTGCCGCGATCTGATCCTCAATCTCCTTCTGTCCGTCCTGGAGAGAGCGGATCTCATCGCCCACCTGTCTGAATTCATCCTTCAGCGAGACAATGGCATCATCGGCCTGGGTCTGTTCCCCGCTGACCAGAGACAGCTCTTTCTCCACCTCTGCCCTGCGCGCGTCCTCCTGGACCTGCAGGGTCTGAAGGCTGGCCAGCCTGGATTTGACCGTGGCACGCCGCTCCATCTCCTCCATGATGCCCGCCCGTTTTTCCTCCAGCTCCTCCCGCAGACGCTGCACGTCTTCCGAAGAGGCTCTGGCGGCTTCCTTTGCCGCGGACAGACTTTCCTGCATGGCATCGAAGGCTTCCCGGGCCGCGCGGATCTCCCTGGAGATCGCCGTCTCCTGGGCCGTGCGCCCCGCTATATCCGCATTCAGGATCTTCTCCTGCTCCGTCTGCCTCCTGCTGCGCTGCTGGGCGCTGCGGATCTGCTCCTCGAGGACCTTGATATCCCCTTCGATCCTGCCGTGTACGATACTGGCATCGGTGATCCTGCTGCGGACTGTCTCGATCCTGCCTTCCAGCTCGCTCCGGCTCTCCTGAAGGGCTTCGATGCGCCGGCGCAGAGATTCGCTCCGCTGCCTGGCCTCCTCCAGATCTGCCGACGCAGTGGTCTCCCTTTCCGTCAGTTCTTCCAGCTGCAGGGTGTTTTTTTCATTTTCTATCAAAAAAGCATTGAGATCCAGCCGCTTGAGCGCGTCCCGGCGCCTGAGATATTCCCGGGCCTTCTCCTGCTGTCTCTCCAGGGACGGGATCTGCTTCTCCAGTTCCCCGACAATGTCTGTCAGACGGGTCAGGTTGTCCTGCTCGCTCACCAGGCGCTTGAGGGTCTGCTCTTTCCTGTGCTTGTATTTTACGATTCCTGCCGCCTCGTCAAAAAGCGCGCGCCGGTCCTGGGGCTTGTCGGACAGGATCCTGTCGATCTGCCCCTGTCCGATGATGGAATAGCCCTCTTTGCCGATTCCGGTATCATAAAAGAGCTCATTCACATCGCGCAGGCGGCAGACGGTCCCGTTGAGCAGATATTCACTCTCCCCGCTCCGGTAGATCCGGCGGGCGATCGTCACCTCCCGGTAATCGATCGGGAGCGCACCGTCGGAATTGTCCAGCGTTATGGCAACATAAGCAAAGCCAAGCGGCCTGCGCGCCTGCGTCCCCGCAAAAATAACATCCTGCATAGAAGACCCGCGCAGCTGCTTGACTCTCTGCTCACCCAGCACCCACCGGACCGCGTCCGCGACATTGCTCTTTCCGCTTCCGTTGGGTCCCACAATTCCGGTGATGCCGTTGTGGAATTCAAATTTGATCTTGTTGGCAAAGGACTTGAAGCCCTGAATTTCAATACTTTTTAAATACAAATCCGTTACATCCGTTACTCTTTTTGAACCGTGCGCCGCCTTCCTGCCCCGGCTTTAACACTGGTCCTGTTTTCTGGTCCTTGCACCGCCGAGCGCCGCATAGGCAGCCTGCTGCTCCGCCGCTTTTTTGGAGCGGCCTTCCCCTGTTCCGCAGCGCCTTCCTTCAATGACAGCCGCCACACGGAAGCGCTTCTGATGTCCGGGCCCGCTCTCTTCGAGAACCTCGTAGCGCACATCATGTCCTTCCCGCTGGGCGCGTTCCTGAAGGATCGACTTTGCATCATAAAACAGTTGTTTATCCTCAAGATCCGAGAGAATAAAAGTCATGATGAACTGACGGGGCTTCTCGATCCCCCCGCTGTCCAGATACATGGCTCCGATCAGAGCCTCCATCACATCGGACGTGATCGAGTCCTTCTCACGGCCGCCGCTGGCCTCTTCGCCTCTGCCAAGGCGTATGAAGGATCCCAGGGACAGATCTCTGGCGCAGTAAGCCAGGGCGGGCTCGCACACCAGAGAGGCTCTGAGTTTGGTCAGCTCGCCCTCTTTCTTCCCGGGATAAGTTCTGTAGAGGAATTCGCTCGAGATCATCTCAAGTACAGCATCTCCGAGAAATTCGATCCTCTCATAGTCCTTCAGTGTCTGTATTTTCTGTTCGTTTGCAAAAGAAGTGTGTGTCAGGGCGCACTCCAGTAAATACCGGTCCCTGAACCTGTATCCGATCCGCTCTTCCAGCACTTCCAGTGGTGCCTGTATCATGTTGTCCTCTCAATGCGGCCTTAAGGCCGTTTTTTTATCATTCGCCGATTGCGTTTTTGATCAGTTCCAGAGCCTGTCCGACTGTGGTGACATTGGAAGCGACGTCGGAATCAACTGTGACATCGAACTCTTCCTCAATGCCCATGATGATCTGGGCAACATCAAGAGAATCGGCACCGAGGTCATCGATGAATGTAGTATCCGGAGTTATATCATTCACCTCCACGCCCAGTACATCAACAATGATTGAACATAATTTCTTGAACTCCATATCCATCTCAGTTCCCTCCTTCTAGTTTCAGACATATGATGAACTATGAATCAACAGTAACCCCAAAGGTTACGACAAGTATTTTCAAACTTCCTGTTCCGGTGCCTTCTCGGGCTGCTTTAAACCCATCCTGTCAACAAACTGTCCGTTGATATCTTTTTTCTTGAAAAGAATGCACTGCTCGATGGCATTTCTGATCTCGACGGCCTCGGAGTTGCCGTGGGTCTTGACCACGAGTCCACGCAGTCCCAGCATGGGTGCTCCGCCGTAACTGGAAACGTCGAATTCCTTCAGCATCCCCTTGAGGGCGGGTTTGATCAGCAGCGCTCCCAGTTTGGAGCGGAGTGAGGTCATCAGCGCATCCTTGATCTTGTGGATCAGTGTGGAAGCAAGTCCCTCATACAGTTTGAGGATCACATTGCCGACAAAGGCGTCGCAGACAACAACATCCGCCGCGCCGGCGGGAATGTCCCTGGCCTCGATATTTCCGATAAAGTTGATCCCCTCGCACTCCTTCAGGAGTGGATAGACCTCTTTGACAAGAGCGTTGCCCTTCTCCTCCTCAGCGCCGACATTCACCAGCGCGACACGGGGATTCTCTATGCCGGTCATGTTGCTCATATAGATGGATCCCATCTGTGCAAACTGGACCAGCTGAGAGGCGCGGGCATCCATGTTGGCGCCGCAGTCAACCAGAAGGACCGGTCCCTTTGCCGTCGGCATCAAGGGCGCAAGCGGCGGGCGCTCGATCCCACGGATCCTGCCCACCAGAAGCTGGCCGCCCGCAAGCGTGGCGCCGGTACTGCCGGCCGTGACGAAGGCATCGCATGTGCCCTCTTTGACCAGCTTCAATCCCCTGACGATGGAGGAATCCTTCTTCTTGCGGATCGCGTTGACCGGCGGCTCCGCCATCTCAATGACCTCGCGGGCATCCAGGATCTCCAGCCTGTCTTCGGGATATTTATACTTTGAGAGCTCTGCGCGGATATCCTCTTCCCTGCCCACAAGTGTCACATGCAGGCTCTTCCTCTTCTCCAGTGCCTCAACGGCACCCTTGACCGGCTCCGCCGGTGCCAGATCTCCGCCCATCGCATCTACTGCTACTCTGACGTATTTTTTACTCATTATCAGTCCTTTTCTACAAAGGGAAGAATATCCTTCTCCCCGCTTTTCATCTGTGTGATCTGAAAAAACACTCCGCACCGGATCCGGCCTCTGCCGGTCCTGTTCCGGCAAATCATCTGCCTGTGATCAAAAAAGAAGTGCCTTTTCTACCAAATAATATACTATCACGATTCCCATATTGCAAGTAGACCCTTGCCGGCCGGGAACTCCCGCAATGATCCGTGCCGGCGGCTGACAATAAGCCATGTCGGCAGCCCGCATCAGGACATGCCCGCAGATCCTCAGAGGCTCCCTTCCCGGAACTGCCTGAGCAGCCGCCGGACAGGCAGCTGCATACACAGCCGCATACACGGCCGTAAACACAGAAAAGAAAAGCCTCCCGCTGTCTTTCGACAACGGGAGGACTGCCATAAATCTGTTTAATTATCCGGTCTGAACCAGCTGTCATATACATCTGCGGAAAAACCGCCATCATACATGATTAGTTTTCGACCTGGATGATCTCCTTCTTGTTGTAGGAGCCGCACTTTGCGCAAACCCTGTGGGGAACCATAAGGGCACCGCACTTGCTGCACTTAACCAGAGTGGGAGCGGTCATTTTCCAGTTAGCTCTCCTTTTATCTCTGTGGCTTTTCGAAGATTTATTTTTAGGGCAGATCG
>DGRU01000086.1:433-3027 GCA_002390025.1 Lachnospiraceae bacterium UBA4380 | reverse complement strand
ATCACCAAGATGATGAACATCGAGCGCAGAAACGGCGAAGACAAGCCCGTTATCAGAAAAGCTCTCGTTGAGCTTGACGGCGCTCCTTTCAAATACTTCGCAGAGCACAGGGCTGAATGGGCAGTGAAGACCTGCTTCCTCTATCCCGGTGCCATCCAGTACTACGGCCCGACAGAGGTCTGCGACGCCACCACCAAGACCCTGGCTCTCGAGCAGGCAAAATAATCTGGCGAAAAAGTCTGACGAAATAATCTGACGTAATAACCAGACCAGGCAATCAGCCCGGGTGATCAGCCCGGGTAGTCAGCCGGCTAGTCAGCCTGAGGAGAGAAAGCTGATCGGATCTTCCCCTCATACCGCCCGCTGGAGCGGTGACGGGAGCATGACAGTTTTCCCGCTTACATGTCTTCAATGAAAAAAGATCGTCCCCCTCCTAAGGCGGGGGGCGTTCTTTTTTGATGCCCGTCATGCCCCCTGCCCATCGTGTTCCCTGCCTGTCATGTCCCCTGCCGGCTTTCCGGTGCTTTTTAATGCAATGAAGAACAGGATGTTGTAATATTATTTATAGAATCTTTGTCAATCATGATCTGCAGGATTGAGGGTCTCATGTGTTTTTCGCCGGGTTCGCTCCTGCTGCCTGAATGTGGAACACAGTGTCAGACAGATCAGTTACGCGCTGGATATCGATCACCTGCGCCACGGGAATGACCCTGCCGTCATCGGCGCGGTCTACCACATTGACGACGGTCATGTGGAGTTTTTGCATGACTGATATTCCGGGCAGATATTCCGGGCGATTTCTGACGGATGACCGGCAGATCCGCGCGGCAAGAGACGAAGACAGCGATGCTGTCCCGGAGTGTGTTCATACAGAACCCTTTGCCGATTGATTGGGATGCAATGCAGAGCATTCATTCTTCATCGCGCAATACCCGCGACTTCAGTCCTGAACCCATGCTGCGTATGGGCGCAGGACCCGCAATCGGGTCTTAAAAAAATGGATAATCAGTAATAGTTACACTGCAAATGCAGATGAGGAGAAAGCGAGGAAAAAGCCTATGATGAAACACTATATCATTGTGAAGTTTACAGAAGGGACTGATGTGAAGGCACTGGTGGAACCCGTGCGCGCAATTTTCGAGGAGACCCTGGCAATCCCCGGAATCCATTCCCTGGATCTCAGGATTTCCAACTCCGATATTGCCAACCGCTTCGACCTGATGATCATTATTGATATGGAGAAAGAAGCGCTCCCTGCCTACGCAGCCTCGGAGCCCCACCTGCGCTGGAAGAGCGAATACGGCGACAGGATCGCCAAAAAGGCTATCTTTGATTGTGACATTTAACCAGAATTTTCGCTTTATCCCTTCTAATAATTATGAAAATATTGAAAACGGAAGGGCGTTATGGTAGAGTTAGATTACGTACTGAAGTCCACACTTTAAAAAGGAGGATAGGTGTCATATGCAATACACAAAAGAAGTAGAAGACATGATTTGTGTCGCTAAAGGCCCGAATCATGGTCCTGCTCCGATCCCTGAAGAGGGAAAATGGATCCAGGCAAAAGAAGTTAAGGACATTTCCGGTTACACACACGGAATCGGCTGGTGCGCTCCTCAGCAGGGTGCCTGCAAGCTGAGCCTTAACGTCAAGGAAGGCGTGATCCAGGAAGCTCTGGTCGAGACCATCGGATGTTCCGGCATGACTCATTCCGCAGCTATGGCGAGTGAGATCCTTCCCGGCAAAACTATTCTGGAAGCACTGAATACCGACCTGGTATGTGATGCAATCAATACTGCTATGCGTGAGCTGTTCCTGCAGATTGCATACGGCCGCACACAGTCCGCATTCTCTGACGACGGTCTGCGCATCGGTGCCGGCATGGAAGATCTCGGCAAGGGCCTCAGATCCATGGTAGGCACAATGTATGGTACTGCAGCTAAGGGTACCCGTTATCTGGAGATGACTGAGGGCTATGTTGTCAAGATGGCGCTCGACAAAGACGATCAGGTCTGCGGCTATCAGTTCCTCAGCCTCGGCAAGATGATGGATGCAATCAAGGGCGGCATGTCCCCGAATGAAGCTTACGAGAAGAATCTGGGCACATACGGTCGCTTTAAAGCTGAAGAGGGAGCAGTCAAGTGGATTGACCCTCGCAAAGAATAAGGAGGAGGTGCAGCAATGGCTTTGTTTGAAAACTATGAAGGACGCATGCCCCAGCTGCAGCCCGTTCTTGACAAGTACGGCTTCAAGAGCTTTGAGGATGTGAAGGCCTTTACAAACGGCAAGGGTGTGGATGCTTACGGCATCGTTGAGAGCACTCAGCCGATCTGTTTCGAAAATGTAAAATGGGCTTATGAGCTCGGCGCAGCAATCGCCATGAAGGAAGGCGCAACCAAGGCTGCTGACGCTGCCAAGTGGATCGGTGTCGGACTGCAGGCATTCTGCATTCCCGGATCTGTTGCAGACCAGCGTCAGGTCGGTATCGGCCACGGCAATCTGGGCGCAATGCTGCTCGACGAGGAGACCGAATGTTTCGCATTCCTGGCAGGACACGAATCTTTCGCAGCTGCTGAAGGCGCGATCAAGATCGC
>DGRU01000086.1:0-345 GCA_002390025.1 Lachnospiraceae bacterium UBA4380 | reverse complement strand
CTCCGCGTCATCCTGAACGGTCTCGGAAAAGATGCAGCTATGATCATCAGCCGCATCAACGGTTTCACCTATGTCCAGACCAAGTATGACTATCTGTCTGCAGACGTCAAGGAAGATCACGCTCTGACCATCGTCAACAAGACCGCTTATTCCACAGGCGACCGCGCAAAGGTCAACTGCTATGGCGCAGACGATGTCCGCGAAGGCGTTGCAATCATGTGGCACGAAGGTGCGGATGTTTCCATTACCGGTAACTCCACCAACCCCACACGTTTCCAGCACCCTGTAGCAGGCACATACAAGAAAGAGCGCTGGGAAGCCGGCAAGAAGTACTTCTCAGTTGCT
>DGRU01000137.1:28140-28375 GCA_002390025.1 Lachnospiraceae bacterium UBA4380 | reverse complement strand
GCCGACCAGGATGTCACCGGCGCGGACCTCCGCTCCGATGCGGATGATGCCTCTCTCATCCAGATCCTTCAGCGCGTCGTCGCCGACACCGGCCACGTCGCGGGTAATCTCTTCCGGTCCGAGCTTGGTGTCACGTGCTTCGCACTCGTATTCTTCAATGTGGACAGATGTATAAACATCATCGCGAACCAGGCGCTCGCTCAGAAGAACAGCGTCCTCGTAGTTGTAGCCTTCC
>DGRU01000137.1:27206-28092 GCA_002390025.1 Lachnospiraceae bacterium UBA4380 | reverse complement strand
TTGTAGCCTTCCCAGGTCATGAATCCGATCAGGGGGTTCTTGCCCAGTGCCAGCTCGCCGTTGGAGGTCGAAGGACCGTCGGCAATGACCTGTCCCTTGACGATATGCTCACCGGTGTTGACGATGGGCTTCTGGTTGTAGCAGTTGCTCTGGTTGCTTCGCTCGAACTTGGTCAGACGATAGGTGCGTCTGCTGCCGTCCTCTTCGCGGACAACAATGCCTCTGGCGTCTACAAACTGAACAACACCGTCTGCTTCCGCGATCACGCAGACACCGGAGTCGATAGCTGCCTTGACTTCCATGCCGGTACCTACCGCAGGGGCGTCCGTTGTCAGAAGCGGAACAGCCTGACGCTGCATGTTGGATCCCATCAGGGCGCGGTTGGCGTCGTCGTTCTGCAGGAAAGGAACCAGAGAGGTCGCCACAGAGAAAACCATGCGGGGCGAGACGTCCATGTACTCAAAGACGCTCTTATTATAGGAAGATGTCTCTGTGCGGTAACGTCCGGACACGTTGTGGTGCACGAAATAGCCGTTTTCATCCAGCTCCGTGCTCGCCTGCGCGACATGGTAGTTATCTTCTTCGTCCGCAGTCATGTAGACGACTTCGTCCGTTACGCGGGGACCGTTGGGATCGGTCTGGTCGACCTTCCTGTAGGGTGCCTCAATAAAGCCGTACTGGTTGATGCGGGCATAGCTTGCAAGGGAGTTGATCAGACCGATGTTGGGACCTTCAGGAGTCTCGATCGGGCACATTCTCCCGTAATGTGTATAGTGAACGTCACGGACCTCAAATCCTGCGCGGTCTCTGGACAGACCGCCGGGACCCAGTGCGGACAGACGGCGCTTGTGGGTAAGCTCACCCAGAGGGTTGTTCTGGTCCATGA
>DGRU01000137.1:25008-27154 GCA_002390025.1 Lachnospiraceae bacterium UBA4380 | reverse complement strand
CCATGAACTGGGACAGCTGGGAAGAACCGAAGAATTCCTTGACAGCTGCCTGAACAGGTTTGATGTTGATCAGTGACTGAGGGGAAATCTCCTCGGAGGAATCGTGGGTTGTCATACGCTCGCGAACCACACGCTCCAGTCTGGACAGACCGATGCGGTACTGGTTCTGAAGCAGCTCGCCCACGCTGCGGATGCGGCGGTTTCCGAGATGGTCGATATCATCATCGGTTCCGATGCCGTATTCCACGTGCATGTTGTAGTTGATGGAGGCGAGAATATCCTCTTTGGTGACATGCTTGGGCACAAGCTCATGCACGCTTCTGCGGAGAATATCGCCGAGCGCCTCTGCATCCTCATTCTCCTGGAAATGCACCAGGATCTCGCGGAGGGCGGGATAATAGACCTTCTCAGTGATGCCGAAATCCTCGGGATCGCAGTCCACATAATGGGTCAGATCAACCATGAGGTTGGACAGGACCTTGACAGGACGCTCCTCCGTCTGGATCCAGACATAGGGAACCGCGGCATTCTGGATCAGATCCGCCATCTCGCGGTCAACTTTCTCGCCGGCGCTTCCCAGAATATCTCCTGTAGCCTCGTCGACAACATCCTCTGCGAGGACCTGGCCGACGATCCTGCTGCGCATGGCAAGTTTCTTGTTGAACTTGTATCTGCCGACCTTGGCCAGATCGTAGCGGCGGGCATCAAAAAACATCGAATTGATCAGGCTGTCCGCACTCTCGACAGAGAGAGGCTCGCCGGGACGGATCTTCTTGTACAGTTCAAGAAGACCGGACTCAAAGTCGTGGGAAGGATCCTTTGCAAAGCTGGCGCGGAGCTTGGGCTCATCGCCGAACAGATCCACGATCTCCTCATCGGTTCCGATTCCAAGTGCACGAATAAGGACAGTGACCGGTACCTTCCTGGTTCTGTCCACACGAACATAGAACACGTCGTTGGCGTCCGTCTCGTACTCAAGCCATGCGCCCCTGTTGGGGATCACGGTGCAGGAGAACAGGCGCTTGCCGAACTTGTCCTTGTCAATTCCATAATAAATGCCGGGGGAACGGACCAGCTGGCTGACGATTACACGCTCAGCACCGTTGATTACGAAGGTTCCGTTCTTTGTCATCAGGGGCAGGTCACCCATGAAGATCTCCTGCTCCTTGATCTCTCGGTTATTTTCCTTGTCATACAGGCGGACAGTGACTCTGAGCGGAGCTGCATAGGTGCGGTCTCCCTCTTTGCACTTTTCGATCGAATATTTCGCGTCCTCTTCTTTAAAGGTATAACTTGCAAAAGTCAGGCTGAGATGCCCGCTGAAATCCTCGATCGGCGAAATGTCATCCAATACTTCCTGAAGGCCCTTGTCACGAAACCACTGATAGGAGTTCTTCTGAACCTCGATCAGATTCGGCATCGGCAAAACTTCCTTCTGGCGCTGATAGCTCATACGGATGTTTTTACCACTGCCTGTAGGATGTATCCTGTATTTTTCCATCTAATTCACCCCGTTAATCATGCGTTGTCATTGGCACCTGCGCGCGATTCGTGCGCTGCCGGATTTCATCCTGTGCGGATGAGCCGCTCTCATGCAGCTTTCATTCAGACAGCCCTGTGTATTTCCAGTCATTCTGTACAGGACCATACGCTTTTCCGGCTCTGTACAATGATAGATCAGGGACTATAGAAATGCATGCAAAAAAGATGCGAATAACATTCTACTACTGCATTCGCTTCAAGTCAACAATTATTTTTTATGACGGAAATTTTCTTAAAAAAAGAGTATTCTGCTGCCGACTCCTGACTGATTTCCGGATAAAACCCTGACGGCAACAGCGGCCGGCCCATATAGGCCGACCGCTTCGAAATGCATGTGAATCATGCAAGAAGATACGATTGGTGAAAATTACTTGAGAGTAACCTTCGCGCCCTGCTCCTCGACCTTTGCCTTGATGGCCTCGGCCTCTTCCTTGGAGACGCCTTCTTTGATGTTCTTGGGAGCGCCCTCGACGAGCTCCTTAGCTTCCTTCAGGCCAAGGCCGGTGATCTCACGGACAACCTTGATAACCTTGATCTTCTGTGCGCCGAAGTCAGTCAGCTCGACGTCGAACTCAGTCTTCTCTTCCTCAGCTGCTGCTGCAGG
>DGRU01000137.1:17282-24868 GCA_002390025.1 Lachnospiraceae bacterium UBA4380 | reverse complement strand
ACCAGCTCGTTCAGTTCCATAACGGACAGCTCTTTGATCGCCTCAATAAATTCAGCAGTTGTAAGTTTAGCCATTTTATGACCTCCTCAAAATCTTTTCAAATAATCAATCTTAAAATCGAATACTGTGTGCGGAGCGGTTGTCCCGCACCGCTTTGCTTCCCACGGCCTGTAATTATGCCTCCTGGGGAGCTGCGCCTTCGCCATCCTTCTCCGCGATCTGCTTGATAACGCGGGCGAAGTTTGCGACAGGAGACTGCATGCTGCCAAGCAGTCTTCCGAGCAGGATCTCTCTGGAAGGGATCTGAGCAACTTCCTCGACACCCTTGACATCGACAACTCTGTTCTCGACTACGCCGCCCTTGACCTCCAGATTCTTAGCAGTCTTGGCGAACTCGACGATGATCCTTGCGGGAGCAGTCGCATCATCCTTGGAAACAGCGATTGCACTGGGACCATTGAGCAGATCGGAAAGGCCTTCAAACGGAGTTCCCTTGAACGCAAAGTTCATCATTGTGTTCTTGTAAACTTTGTAGAAAACACCGGCCTCGCGGAGCTGCTTACGAAGTTCCGTATCCTGCTGAACTGTCAGTCCTCTGTGGTCAACAAGGACCAGAGACTGGGCGCCATCGATCTTCTCGGAAATTTCCTGAACGATAGGCTGCTTCAATTCAACTTTTGCCATTATCTTACCTCCTTATAGATTTCCTTGCGGCGTTCACCTGATTCGCCGCATTTTCCGACGGAGAGTAATTCAAAAAGAACTCTCTGCCGCGAAGACAGAGAGTTCGGAAATATCGACATAAATATCGTGATATTACTCATCCTCGGCGGGTGGACCTGACCTTTACGTATCTGCAGGTCCGGAATCCGGCTGCAGACACACCCGCTGTCTTCGGTGGGTGAAAACCTTATACAATTTAGCACCTGCAAAAATAGCTGTCAAGACTATTTTTAAAAAACATTCTATAGTCCCGAAAGAACTTCTGCAGAGTGCGCGCGTCCCGGTACGGAACGCTCTCATGCGCACCGGCTCAAAATGCTCTTACGCACCCCTCTTATAGATGCTCCGCATCTATAAGCGTTGTCGGACAGAGGCGCTTCGCGCCTTGTCCGCCTCCGGAAAAACGGTTCATTGCCGTTCCGGTGCGCAAGCGCCCCGATCGGAAATGCTCTTACGCACCCCTCTTATAGATGCTCCGCATCTATAAGCGTTGTCGGACAGAGGCGCTTCGCGCCTTGTCCGCCTCCGGAAAAACGGTTCATTGCCGTTCCGGTGCGCAAGCGCCCCGATCCGGAAATGCTCTTACGCACCCCTCTTATAGATGCTCCGCATCTATAAGCGTTGTCGGACAGAGGCGCTTCGCGCCTTGTCCGCCTCCGGAAAAACGGTTCATTGCCGTTCCGGTGCGCAAGCGCCCCGATCCGTTATGAACCGTTTTTCCGGGGTGCTGTTTTTAATACCGGTTACACACAACTTTGACGCCAGGGCCCATGGTGGTTGCAAGAGAGATGCTCTTGATGTACTGGCCCTTGACTGCTGCGGGTCTTGCCTTGACAACTGCATCGATCAGTGCGTTGTAGTTGGTCAGCAGCTGCTCTTCTGTGAAGGAAGCCTTGCCAATCGGGCAGTGGATGATGTTGGACTTGTCCAGTCTGTACTCGATCTTACCTGCTTTGATATCGTTGATCGCCTTGGTAACATCCATCGTGACTGTACCGGCCTTGGGGTTCGGCATCAGGCCTTTAGGTCCGAGGATACGGCCGAGGCGGCCGACAACGCTCATCATATCAGGGGTGGCAACGACTACGTCGAAATCCAGCCATCCTTCGTTCTGGATACGGGGAAGGAGCTCCTGGCCGCCGACGAAATCAGCGCCTGCTGCCTGTGCCTCATCCAGCTTCGCACCCTTTGCGAATACGAGCACGCGAACCTTCTTGCCAGTGCCGGCGGGAAGGACTACGGCGCCGCGGACCTGCTGGTCAGCGTGACGTCCGTCGCAGCTTGTACGGATGTTGATTTCTACGGTCTCATCAAATTTTGCAGTTGCGGTCTTCTTGACAAGTGCAATGGCTTCTTCCGCTTCATAAACGGCTGCGCGGTCGATAAGTTTCGCCGCTTCAGTATACTTTTTACCATGTTTCATATCTGTTTCCTCCTATCGGCGATTACTTATTCCGCTACAGTGACGCCCATGCTTCTGGCTGTGCCTTCGATCATGCTCATGGCTGCCTCAAGGCTTGCTGCGTTGAGGTCGGGCATCTTGAGCTCGGCGATTTCCTTGACCTGATCCTTGGTGATGGAACCGACTTTTTCCTTGTTCGGAACGCCGGAAGCCTTTGCCAGGCCTGCTGCCTTCTTGATCAGAACAGCTGCGGGGGGAGTCTTGGTGATGAAGCTGAAGCTTCTGTCAGCGTAAACAGTAATGACGACGGGGATGATCAGATCACCCTTGTCTGCAGTCCTCGCATTGAATTCCTTGGTAAACTGCACGATGTTGACGCCGTGCTGACCAAGAGCGGGGCCTACCGGGGGAGCGGGAGTTGCTTTGCCGGCGGGAATCTGCAATTTGATGTACCCAGTTACTTTCTTAGCCATTTTTCCTCCTTTGTGGTATTCGCAGCATGGCTGCTGCTCCCACGAAACACTGTGTTACCCCAAGTACTCTTCCATCTGTATACCTGCCGCCTCTGCCGCATTCCGGGGAATACGCGCCTGCGGCGGTGTATGCATCAGGAGTACTTGCGGATTTCTGCAAATCCGATCTCAACAGGCGTCTCACGCCCGAAGAGTTCCACATTGATTGTGGCGGACTGCTTGCTGTAATCCATTTTCTGTACGATTCCGATTGTGTCTTTCCAGATACCCGCAACGACTGATACGCTGTCGCCAACCTCGAAATCAACAGAAATATTTTTGACCCGGATGCCCAGCGGTTTCATTTCCGCCTCTGTGAGCGGAACAGGCTTGCTGCCCGGGCCGACAAATCCGGTGACGCCCCTTGTGTTGCGGACCACATACCAGGTGTCGTCGTTCATGATCATACGGACCAGTACGTAGCCGGGGAACATCTTTCTGGAGACATTTTTCTTCTTGCCGTCCTTGACTTCCGTGGTTTCGTGCATGGGAACACGGACTTCAAAGATCTGATTCTCCAGATGCCGGTTTTCAATCGTCTTCTCAATATTGATCTTGACTTTGTTTTCATAGCCGGAATAAGTATGTGCAACATACCACTTCGGCTCATCTGTGATCGCGCTCTCATCGAGCTGATCTTCTTCGGAAGCACCTTCCTGTGCCGAGAGAGAAGCCGCTACCGCAGCCGCTTCTTCAGCATCCGAAAAGCTTTCCGCCGCCTGAGCTCCGTCCAGAACATCGGATCCGGCTTCCGCACCCGCCTCCATGGCAAGTGCCTGCATCCTGGCCTCCTCAGCCTTTTCGATATCCTCAGCACGTCTGGAAAAATCAGGACGCCTGATCTGGCGAACGCCTGGAAGGACTCCCGGTTTCAGCTTAGCTCTAACGGGCTTTGCATCGAAGTTATTCTCTGCCATTCATCTACCTCACCAAACCGATCATGCCGCGTTAATCTTCACCAGGACATCGATCAGGTTCTGTGCGCCGAAGTCGATGACCGTGATCAGCAGTCCCACGACAACAGTTACGCAGACGACCGCGATCAGCTGTTTGACGATTGTTTCACGGCTGGGCCAGATGATCTTGCCGAACTCAGTCCTGACACCTTTAAAAAAGGATCCCAGTTTTGACTGCTTCTCCTGTTTCGCTTTACCCTTCTCTTTCGCTGCCATGAATGACTCCTTGCTTACTTAGTCTCTTTATGAACAGTGTGCTTTCTGCAGAATCTGCAATACTTCTTCATCTCGAGACGCTCAGGGTGTGTCTTCTTGTCCTTTGTTGTGTTATAATTTCTCTGCTTGCACTCAGTGCATGATAATGTAATCCTTGTACGCATGCCGAACCTCCAACAATATGCGCTGTTTGTTTGATTCCTGCGCGAGCCGCCGTGCCGTCTGAGCCGGGCGCCGTTGCCTCGCAGCCGGACAGTTCCTGCCTCCAGCAGGCCATGCAGCCGGACTTTTCGCGCAAAAAAAAAAGACCTTTTGCAACCTTTGATATACAATAGCACAGAAGAACTGTCCCGTCAACAAAAATCTTGCGCGAAGCTTTGAGTCCGTGCACAGACAAATCAACATCGAGACGCGTCGAGCTTGCTCGTAAGCGGCAAGATGTCGATTTGGATGTATACGGCGAATGTGCGCGAAGCTTTGAGTCCATGCACGGGCAGGATACATATGGACGATGAGAGCTTGCTCTCAAAAGGACATATGTCATCCTGAACGTATACGGCGAATGCCGCGACAGCGAGCAATCGTAAGATTGCGAGCCTGTCGGCATGGACTCAAAGCTGACAGTTCTGCTACGAGCCTGTCGGCATGGACTCAAAGCTGACAGTTCTATTGCGAGCCTGTCGGCATGGACTCAAAGCTGACAGTTCTGCTGCGAGCCTGTCGGCATGGCCTCAAAGCTGACAGTTCTGCTGCGAGCCTGTCGGCATGGACTCAAAGCTGACAGTTCTACTGCGAGCCTGTCGGCATGGGCTCAATCCGGCAGCCCCTCTCCGGACCTTTCGGCATCTATGTATCTAAATAGAGGTAACTATGAAAGAAAAACACACAATGTACGATCACATCAGGAACTTTCTGCTTGTATTTCTGCCGGGACTTTTTCTGGCCGTACTCATCTACAGCGCACTGTCGGGCAGATGGACCAAACCGGTAAAGGAAAAATCCGACACCACCCCGCCCTCGATCATGCTCACCCGCGACAACCGCTACTTTGTCCAGCCGGGGGAACAATATGAGGAGGAGGGCTACGCCGCCTATGATGACACAGACGGGGATCTCACCAAACAGGTGCAGGTTTCCGTAAACGGGGACATGGTCCGTTACCGCGTCTCCGACAGTGCCGGAAATATCACCATCCGCTTCCGCAGGATCCCCTATGCCGCCTCCCCGGACCGCACTGCAGATGACTCCCCGGCTGTTCCGGCAGAATAAGAAGGTACTTCCTGAGAAGGCACTCCCTGAGCAGAGAAAAAAAATTCCGTCCCGGACTCTTCCCATCCGATCCGGGACGGAAAATAAAAAGAATTATATTGAAGATATTAGAAAAAGCGCCTCTGCATCCGGACCGGATGCGGAGGCGCTGCCTTTATGTCTATGTATCGGCGTCAGTTCCTGCTGACTTTCATTCTCCTGATCAGGACAGTGCTGCTGTGATGATCGACATAGAGTAGACTTCCAGAGCGTTGCAGCCTCTGGACAGGTCGTTGATCTGCGCATTCAGGCCCAGAAGGATGGGGCCGTAAGCATCGAAGTTACCGAAACGCTGTGCGATCTTGTAACCGATGTTGCCTGCGTTGATGTCGGGGAAGATGAAGGTGTTTGCATGACCTGCAGCCTTCCAGCCGGGAACCTTGGTCTCGGCGACACGAGGAGAAACAGCTGCGTCGAACTGGATCTCGCCGTCGATCGGGACTTCCGGATATTTCTCTTTTGCCTTCTGCGCGGCATTGTGCATCTTGGTGACATCCGCATCCTTTGCGGAGCCGTTGGTGGAGAAGGAAAGGAAAGCGACCTTGGGGTCTACACCGAAGACCTTCGCGCACTCAATGGTCTCGCCGCAGATCTCAACCAGCTCATCCTCGGAGGGGTGAATGTTGATTGCGCAGTCAGCCATTGCCACGACTTCATTTTCACCGGTCGCAGAAGGACGGACCAGGATGAAGCAGGAAGATACGATGCTGTTGCCGGGTTTTGTCTTGATGATCTGCAGAGCGGGACGGACTGTGTCTGCAGTGGAATAGGTTGCGCCGCCGAGCAGGCAGTCAGCAATGCCCATCTTGACCAGCATAGTTCCGAAATAGTTGCCCTGCTTGAGGATGGGAAGAGCCTTCTCAGGAGTCATTCCCTTGCTCTTTCTGAGCTCGCAGAAAGCCGCAACCATCTCATCCATCTTATCATAATTCTCGGGATCCAGGATCTGCGCGCCGCGGATATTGTAGCCGGCCTCTTCTGCCGCATCCTGCACTTCCTCTTCCTTGCCCAGAAGGATGGGGGTCAGGAAGCTGCTTGCCAGAAGACGGGAAGCCGCCTCAAGGATACGGGGATCCGATCCCTCAGTGAAGACAATCGTCTTGGGATTCTTCTTCAGCTGTTTAATCATTGCACCAAAACCATACATAATGAAACCTCCCTAGATAAATTATGTTTTGAAAACCAGGATAAAAGTTTACAGGTTCGCCCATTTCTATATTACCCTTAAAAGACATTGTAACATGAACTTTTTAAACTGTCCTGACTTTTTCTTCTATTTTTATAATCATTCTGCACAGAATTGTATACAGACATACTATTTGCCGGGCAGAATCCGGGGGATAATCATACAGCCGTCTTCTCTGACGGGGTCAAAAGAGGTTCGGGCCGGCTTGCGGAACAAATACAGGCGTGAAAAAGCCAGGTAAAAAATCGTAAAAACCGTAAAAGACCGGTAAGAGACTCGGTAAAAGACTCGGATCAACAGTTTTTTTCACGCAGTCTTTTTACTGTGATATACTTAACACAAAGGCCGGCGGCCAGGCGCATCATTGCAGGATCTGAACCGCCGGGACATCTCGGACTTCTGACTGCGGTCACAGACCGCGTTATCATCTGACAGGGAGGCTTTTATGAAGAAAATAGCCATTTTGGGTTCTACCGGATCGATCGGGCGGCAGACGCTGGATGTGGCAAGGGAACAAAAAGATATAGAAGTTGTCGCGCTCTGCGCGAGACGGAGCGTCGATCTGATGGAGGCGCAGATCCGTGAATTCCGCCCCAGGCGGGCAGTCATGTGGGAGGAGGATGCGGCAGCAGACCTCAGGACCAGGGTGCGTGACCTGGACGTGGAGGTCCTCTCCGGAATGGAGGGCATTCTGGACACAGCCTCCATGGACGGATATGAATATTTTGTCACTGCCATCATGGGGATGGTGGGTGTCAGACCGACCGTCGCCGCGATTGAGAGCGGAAAAAAAATCGCTCTTGCAAATAAGGAGACGCTGGTCACAGCCGGACACATCATCATGCCGCTCGCCGCGGAAAAAGGCGTGCCCATCCTGCCTGTGGACAGCGAGCACAGCGCGATCTTCCAGTCTCTCAACGGCGAGTCCGGAAATAAAATCGCGAAAATCTGGCTGACAGCATCGGGAGGACCTTTCCGCGGACGGACAGCGGAGGAAATAAAGAACATGCGCCCTGAAGACGCGCTCAGGCATCCCACCTGGGAAATGGGACAGAAGATCACAATTGATTCCTCCACCCTCGTCAATAAAGGCCTGGAGGTCATCGAAGCCCGCTGGCTCTTCGACGTCGATCCCTCGCAGATTCAGGTCCTGGTCCATCCCCAGAGCATCATCCACTCGGCGGTGGAGTATGAGGACGGCGGTATCATCGCCCAGCTGGGTGTCCCGGACATGCGCCTGCCGATCCAGTATGCCCTTTACTATCCGGAGCGCCGCCCCATGC
>DGRU01000137.1:17085-17228 GCA_002390025.1 Lachnospiraceae bacterium UBA4380 | reverse complement strand
CGCCGCCCCATGCCGGGAGAAAGACTTGATTTCTATGCTCTTGGCCGGATCACTTTCGAGCGCCCTGACATGGAGACATTCCCGGCCCTTCGCTACGCCTTCGATGCGATCCGGAAAGGCGGAAATATTCCCACAGCCTTTAA
>DGRU01000137.1:16591-17014 GCA_002390025.1 Lachnospiraceae bacterium UBA4380 | reverse complement strand
GCAGCAGACGAATATGCCGTGCAAAAGTTCCTCGAACGCAGAATCTCCTTCCCGGAGATCTCCGAGATGATCCTTCACAGCATGGAGACCTGCCGCTATATTGAAAATCCCACCCTGGATGAAATCTTCGAGACCGAACGCGAAGTGCAGGAAATCCTCGCCGGATGGAAAAAATAATAAGTCCGTGCCGGCAGGCCTGCAAATAATCAAATGCGATCAGACACTTTAAGTCTATGCCGGCAGGCCCGCAAATGCTGTGCATTTGCGGGCCTGCCGGCATTTATCAAATTCGTCCAAAGCAGCGTCCCGCCGCTTGCGGGCAGGCTCGATGTGTCCCAGTGCTGCTTCGTCTGTGCACAGACTCATTTCTTCGCGCAAAGAAAAAGCCGTGAACATATTGTTCACGGCTTTTCTCATCGGAGT
>DGRU01000137.1:14809-16473 GCA_002390025.1 Lachnospiraceae bacterium UBA4380 | reverse complement strand
CTACACCCCGATCTGATATTTCAGACGCATGTTTTTCGTAACACGCAAGAGATATATTACCCCTGATTCCGAAAAAATGCAAGTACTTTTTTCAAAAAATCTGCCACTTTTTTTAAACTTTTTAAAACTTTTTCAAAAAAACAGCAGGAACCCGCCCGGAGCCATGTCATCAGCTCTCCGGCCGTTTTCCTGCTGTTGAGATACACTCACACTACATCTTTCAGAGCATCGCTCATGGGGATGGAATGGATCTTGCGCATTTCAAAGACCGCAACGACGAAATAGGTCGCCGCTCCGATCAGGAACATTTTATAAAAGATGGCGTCCGGAATATCATAGGTGATCCACCCGGACATTCTGGCAGCCAGATAATTCATGAAGATAAACTTCATGATGATGTTTTCCATAGGAATGGTCACTGCCAGGATCAACAGTGTGACGACGCTCGTTGTCACGATGTAGAGACGGGAAATCTCCGCATTCGAATAGCCCAGGATCTTGGTCATGGAAATGGGCTGGGCATTTTTTTCGATGATCATTTTGGACAGCAGATAGAGCAGGACCATGAAGAGGATCACCGAGAAACCGTCAACGATGATCATCATTCCGCCCATGGAGACATCCAGCTGACGGCTGATCTTGATGAGGGCATCGTAATCGACGATGGACGCCACCAGATCCCGGCTGATATCGGTGATCTCGGAATCCGAAAAATAGCCGGAGGTATAATCGTCGAACAAGCCGAACATCTCCGTCAGATCTTCATTGCGCATGAACATGCACAGACCGCCCATGTAATCATAGATTCCGTCCACAGTGAACTCATAGCACTTGTTTTCGTATGGTTCTTTCAGGCGGATGGTATCCCCGGCCCTGATCCTGCATTTGTCGGCATAGGCGGAAGAGATATAGATCTCACCGCGGCCGATCTCTGCATGGATATAGCGGCTGTTCTTTTTGATCCCGTACACCTGGATATTTTCGGTGCGCAGCGCCTCTCCCTCCGGAATCCGAAGGGTATAGGAAGAAAACGCCTCCGCGTCCTCATTGGAGGTCGCCGCGGACAGACGCAGAAAAGCGGAAGAGACAATCTTTTCCAGTTCATAGTCTCTGTCCATCCGGTAGGCCGGGATCTTGAGAAAATACTGGTACCTGCAGAGCATGTTGTCCTGCATGGATTCCTGATAGCGGTCCAGGACGGCGGGCAGGGCCAGGCCGAACAGAAGCAGCAGATTTGCGAACAGCACTCCGACGAAGAGGATCACGTAGCTTCCCGTATTCTGGAAAAAGATCCGCAGGCCGAATCTTGCGGAGAAAGGAATACGCGGGGACAGGCGGAAAGCCCGGCTCCTGCCTCTTCTGCGGAGTTCCCTGCGCAGAAACTGAAGGGGTGACAGGGACAGCCGGTGCCGCAGAGTCAGAAAGGTCGCAGCCACCATGATCAGAAAGGGAACAACCGTGGTCAGTACAAAGGCCTCCGCATTCCAGACTGTGACATAGGTCGGGAGGCTGTAACTGCCGTAATACATATCCGCACAGACCTGTTTTAGATACGTGTAACCCAGAATATTGCCGGCCAGTGCCGCAGCCAGAGTGACCATCAGGGGCAGCACCATGTAGTGGCGCACCAGCTCCGTCTTTGTATAGCCGGAGGCGCGCAGAGT
>DGRU01000137.1:8779-14691 GCA_002390025.1 Lachnospiraceae bacterium UBA4380 | reverse complement strand
ATGATCACGATCATGATATACAGAAGGATCAGCATCATGGCACGGTCGCCGCCCATGTCCTCACCCGTGAACTGGATTGCCTGGTTCAGATACCTGGGCAGAAAGTCCTCCAGATAGATTTCCTCCGCTATGTCCTCCATCAGCTGATCAGAAAGTTCCTTCTCTTCTTCCGTCGATGCGGGAGGTGTATTGTATTTCCAGCTGTAATTGTAGACCAGTTCATCCGAGGGAAACTTGTCGAAATCCTCCTTCCCGACTGCCGCAACCCCGAATCTGACCGCGTCAAACATGGCATCGTTGTTGTCCCGGAAGAGTGCGCTGTAATCGGGAAATGCCACCAGGCCCGTCACCTTGTATTTCTCCAGGCCGAACCTGACACTGTCCCCGACCGCAATACCGTTATTGTCCGCATACATGCGGTCCAGGACCATCTCTCCCGGATTTTGCGGAGCCTGTCCCTCCATCAGGCAGAGCAGATTTACCTGCTCCCGATCCCTGAAAATGCGCAGGGTATTCTCTCTGTCGCTTCCTTTCTCTATATAATAATTGTCGTAGAGCGTGATCCCCAGATCCTCGATATCCCGCCTGTTGGATTTTGATATCTCCTCGTCGGTTCTGAAATTGCCGTCCTCAATATTGTACTTTTCAAAGCTCTCCCTGTAGGCAATGATCATACTGCCGTCCGCCACAAGAAATCCTGAGATCAGGCCGATTGTCAAGACCAGAAGTACAAAGATGACTGCATATTTTCCGAATTCTCCCCTCAGTTCCCGCAGGAAGCGCCTGCGGAGGGGATTTCCAGTCTTATTGTTCATGGCTTTTACCACTCCAGTTGTTCTGCAGACAGGCGGACCGCATTTTCCACGCGGTCGCGGATTCTGCCGTCGCGCAGCCGGATCACCGTATCGGCCATGGCTCCGATCGCTTCGTTGTGAGTCACCATGATGATCGTTGTCCGGTATTTCAGGCTGATCCGCTCTATGAGCCGCAGGATCTCACGGGAGGTGTTGTAGTCAAGGGCACCTGTCGGCTCATCGCAGAGCAGAATATCCGGGTTTTTGACAATGGCCCGCCCGATCGAAGTTCTCTGCTGCTGTCCGCCGGAGAGCTGGTTGGGAAGCTTGTCGCGGTGCTCGTACAATCCCAGCGTGTGCAGGATCTCCTCGACATTGAGCGGATTTTTGCCCAGATATGCCCCGACTTCGATATTCTCCCGCACAGTCAGATTCGGGATCAGATTGTACATCTGGAAAATATAGCCCAGATGCTCCCTGCGGTAACGGGTGAGCTGTTTTTCCTTCATCATATTCATCCGCTCCCCGCCGATATAGATCTCACCGCTGTCCGCTGTGTCGATACCCCCTATGATGTTGAGGAGTGTGGATTTACCTGACCCGGAAGGCCCCAGAAGAACACAGAATTCCCCTTTTTTCACACTCAGGCTGATTCCCCTCAGAACCTCTACGTGACTGTCTCCTTTTCCGAAAGATTTCCTTATGTCTTTCATTTCCAGCAGCAATTCTTTATCCTCCAGATGCCAGCCGCAGAACTGCTTAGTTAGTTGTAGCTAAATCATTATACAGCATTTTTCTGCCTGTGCATATACTTTTTAAAATACATATTTCCAGGTACATTTTCATGCCTTTCCCGGTCATAATGGCTCTTGCGGCTATGCCGGAGCGCGTCAGTGCGCAGGCACCGGCAGAAGAATCTCCCGCCGCACAGGCGCATGCAAAGACAGGGAGTTCCCGGCTCATTTACCGGAAAACTCCCCGCCTCATCCGCACATTCATCCCGCCATGCCATTCACAGGATCTGTGCTTATTCTCCAAACATCCCTGTTTTGAAAAAGTTATGCAAGGGCAGCGCCGAGCGCTTTGCAGTCGGCCTCGCCGTCATCGTCGGGCGCGCCGTTGATCATCAGACTGTCGGCTGCCAGAACAGCGCCTGCCTCTTTTGCCTCGTCCTCCCAGAGGCGCATCCACTCGCCGTCTCCCCATCCATAGGAACCGAACAGAGCAATCTTCTTTCCGGAAAGCTCACCCTTGACCTCATCCCACATGGGCTGGTATTCAGCTTCCTCGAGCTGCTCGGCGCCCATTGCGGGGCATCCGAATGCAATGCCGTCATACTCCGCGACTGCCGCAGCGCCGAAATCGGCGGGTCCCATTGTGGTTACTTCCGCCCCCTTCTCCTGTGCGCCCGCTGCTACGGCGTTTGCCATTGCTTCTGTGTTGCCGGTGCCGCTCCAGAATACTACTGCTACTTTGCTCATTTGATCTACTTCCTTTCTGTAAAAAACTGACTTGTGTGGCTGACTTTTTGTCAAACGGGTAAAAAGGTAAAGGGCAGGGCTCAACCTGCTGATTGTATGCTAAACAGCCACGGCGAGGCGCATAAGCGGGACCCCGTCAGACCACTGTTTACAATAATCTTCCGTACACTTGCGGTACTTTTCAAAAATGACCCGGGCGCTCTCAGCATCACCGTAAACACGCCAGGTTCCGACCAGCTTGCAGCCTTCCGACCTGTTGTTGCCGTGCGCGATGAAGCCGCGCACATCCTCCGGCGGATAGCTCAGAAACAGGCCTATCTCATGAGGGAACTCACTCTGGAGATCATTCAGTCTTCGAATCAGTTCGATCACACACTGGTTTGCGTTCTCATGCCGGTATCCTGCCCTTTCAAGAAGCGCAGCGGCCTCCTTATTGGACAGATCCTTTTCCAGACGGGCCGGCCGGTAGAGGTAGATCAGAACCCTCTCCGCCGAATAGCGCATGGGCAGAATCCGCAGACCCTTGGGAACAAGTTTTTTGTTGAGTCTGCGCACCTCTCTCCTGGTCTGTTCCCTGTCTGCACAGGGACAGGTAAAAAGACTGCCTGTCTTTATTCCCGCCAGCGTGGGGGATCCGTATTGTACAAGAATTTCATCCGACATAAGCATGTTCCTTCCATGACTTCACGGGCTTTCTGCAGCCGGCATCCTATGCCGAAAAGGCAGGCAGGAGCCGCTGACATCCTTCGAATCAGGCACTCTGATTCATAGTGTGTTTCTCCAGGATGCTCCGCAGAGCTGCCATGGAGGCTGTTCTGGAATGTTCGACTTTTGTATCCATACCCTTGATCTCATTCTGTGCGCATTTGAGGACTTTGTGCGAAAGCGCGCCCGTGAAGCAGATCATCAGGTCCGGATTGCCCAGCTTATTCTTCAGACTTCCCGAGGGCTTTATAAAGACTTTGGCACGACATTTGTACTCCTTGCACAAATCTTTATACTGGCGTTCCATACATTCGTTCCCGCCCAATATGATCACGCTCATGCTTCTCTCCTTTCACCGAAGATAGTTAGGTCGACCTAACTCAAATTGTAAATTATAAACGCCCCGAGAGCGTCTCTAAAAAAGCTTTGCAACAGATAAAGGTCCTGTAAGTTAACTTCCTCTAACTCACTTGTTGGTTAATTATAACTAACCCATTTCTCTATGACAACTCCAAAAAGACTTTTTGTCAGTAAATACTCTCCTATGCAAAAGCGGAAAGGCTTTCCAATGTTAAACCATAATGGTTTTCCATAGTAAAACCACTGTGGTTTTCCATAGCAGAACAAGTGCGGCAGAGAATCTCCCTGCCGCACCTGTTTCGCGTCCCTCCTGCTGTATGCAAACCGCAGCCGGGGTACCTGACACTCTTCCGGAATGTCACATCCGGCCTTGTCCTCCCCTTCTGCGTCCCGGCAGGCAGCCGGTCTTTACAGCAGATTCTTCATACTGTCTATACTGAAATAAATGGTGGAAATATTGTGCAGAAGCGCTGCCCGCGCCGGAGGCATCATGCCGAGCAGGCCCAGGCCGATCAGGCCTCCGTTGAAGGTCATGATCCGGCGGTAATTGCCGTCGATCCGCGCCATGAGCGCACTGCTCAGCCTGCGCAGGATAACGAGCTCGCGCAGATCATCCGCAGAGATCGTGATATCGGCGATCTCACGAGCGATCGCGGCACCCGCGGCAATCGCGATACCGGCATCGGCCTCGGAAAGTGCCGGCGAATCATTGATGCCGTCTCCGATCATAACGACCTTGCGGCCAGCCTCATGCTCGCGGCGGATAAAGGACGCCTTGTCTTCGGGAAGTACCTCGGAGTAAAACTCGTCCATTCCCAGACGCGCCGCCACCGAAGCTGCCGTCCTGTGACTGTCTCCCGTCATCATGACGACACGTGTAAAGCCCTCGCCGTGAAGCATGTCGACGACCCTGAGCGCCTCCTCGCGGATGGGATCCTCGATACAGATCACTGCGGCAAGTTCTCCGCCCAGAGCCAGATAGAGCAGGGAGCAGTCATCCGGCAGATTGTCGAATTTCTCCCTCTCGTCTTCCCCTTCGGGCAGCCGGCATTTTTCATCTTCGAAAATAAAATGATAGCTTCCGATCAGGGCGCGTACGCCGTCAATGGAACTGGCAATTCCGTGGGCAACGACATATTCCACTTTGGCATGGCGCTCTTCATGGATGAGCTGTCTCTCCTGCGCTTCCCGGACCACCGCATTCGCGATGGAGTGGGGAAAATGCTCCTCCAGGCAGGCCGCAAGCCGCAGCATCTCCTTCTCTTCCCCGCCGCCGAAGGTGATCACCCGGCGGACACTGGGAGTCGCATTGGTCAGAGTCCCCGTCTTGTCAAACACAATGGTATCGGCCTGGGCGACAGCCTCCAGGAACTTGCCTCCCTTGACATTGATGTGATGGTCGCTGCACTCACGCATGGCAGAGAGCACCGAAATCGGCATGGCCAGCTTGAGGGCACAGGAAAAATCGACCATCAGGAAGGAAAGAGCCCTTGTCGCATTGCGGGTCAGAAGCCAGGCGAGGGCAGTTCCGCCCAGCGACCAGGGAACCAGGGAATCGGCCAGATGTGCCGCCCGGCTCTCGGTTGAAGATTTGAGCTTTTCCGAATCCTCGATCATATGCACGATCTTGTCGTAGCGGCCGCTGCCCAGCGCCTTCTCGACCCGGATCTGGAGTTCGCCCTCCTCCAGCACTGTTCCGGCATAGACATAGGCTCCTTCGCTCTTTGCCACCGGCAGGGACTCTCCGGTCATCGAGGCCTGGTTGACAGCTCCCTCGCCCGCCTGCACATGTCCGTCGAGAGGGATGATATTGCCTGTGCGGACCACGATACAGTCCCCGGGACGGATCCGGTCAACAGCCATGAGGACCTCGTCGCCTTCCCCGGTCTTCACCCAGGCCCTGTCGACATTCAGGTACATGCGCCGGGCCAGATCATCTACAGATTTCTTGTGTGTCCACTCCTCGAGAAGACTGCCCATATCCAGAAGGAACATGACAGATCCGGCCGTCGAATAATCGCTTCTGAGAAGAGATACAGCGATCGTCGTCGCGTCCAGGACAGGAACCTCCATGCGTCCCTTGCGAAGGCAGTTCAGACCCTCGCAGATATACCGGGCGGCTTTGCCCAGGCAGTACAGACGGCGGAAGGGAACCGGCAGAAGAACCGTTCGCAGAGCGCGGCTGACCACCAGGAAAAACAGTTTGTCTTCATAAGTGCGGCTCAGTTCCCGCCCCGTATGTTCGGGCACTTCCACTTCGGAGCGCTCGTAGCTAAAGTCCGAGAGTGCCCCGATGACGGCCTCCCTCGTTTCTTTCTTTTTATTATATAAAATCGTCACATCCATTGTGCGCTCGGAAACGGTCACTTTTTCGATTCCACTCTGCGCCTGCAGATAATAATGCAGCTTGTCCGCCTGTGCTGCTGTCATTCTCCGCTGCAGCATCCGCACGCGCATACGCCCTCCGGATTCGTGTAATATTCTGCATTTCATACTAATCTTTCCTTTTTTCGATATTTGCCTCAGACACTTACATAGTAAGTGCTGTCATCATGCACAAGGTTCTCAACCA